>DATDNV010000112.1:0-3192 GCA_036518075.1 Thermoanaerobaculia bacterium | reverse complement strand
GCGAGCGAGCCCAATACCCTCTATCGCAACGTCGAAGGACAGATCTTCGAGGAGACCGACGCGAAGGCAGGCCTGACGATCCCCTCCTCGCCGTACTCGAGCTGGGGCTGCAATTTCTTCGACTTCGACAACGACGGCTGGCCCGACCTTCTCGTTTCTCGCGGCCAGATTCTTCCGCGCTGGCTCTACTGGTATTTGCGGATGTTCTCGGCCAAGGCCGCCAACTACAACATCGGCGAGCACAGTTACCGGCAGCCGCAGCAGATCTTTCGCAACCGCGGCGACGGCACTTTCGAAAAGCTCTCGCCGGCGGAGATGGGAGACCTGGGCGTCATCCGGCGGGCCGGCCGTGGATCAGCGGCCGGGGATCTCGATGGTGACGGCCGGATCGACCTGGTTCTCGCTCCGATCTCCGATCCGGTCATGATCCTTCGAAACGAGACGCCGCGCTCCGGCCACTGGATCGAGATCCTGCCGGCCGCCGCGGGAGACGGAAGAACGCCTCTCCACACGAAGGTCACCGTCGGCTTCGCGGGACGGAAGGCGGCGCAGGAGTTCACGATCCAGCCCTCCTACGCCTCGGGCTCGTACGTGCCGCTCCACTTCGGATTGGGATCGGCGGCCTCGATCGATTCCATCGAAGTCGTCTGGCCGGAGGGAGCGGTGCAGAAGTTGCAACCGGTTCCCGTGGATCAGGCTTACCGTGTTTCGAGGAAGGATGGATTGCTTGGAGGACTGGCGGGACTAAAGTGAGTGACGACTGAGAAGTGACGAGACGAAACCACGAGGCGCGGGCGGCCAATTCTCTTACTCCTTGCTCCTCGCTGCTTGCTCCTCGCTCCTTGTCACTTGTCACGCTTAGATGATGAATCGCTCCACCTACCTCATCACCGGCGCCAACCGCGGCATCGGCCTCGAGTTCGCCCGTCAGCTTTCCGCGCGGGGCGACCGCGTGATCGCCACCGCGCGGAGCCCCAAGAAGGCAAAGGAGCTCGGGAAGCTCGATGTGCGCGTCGAAACCCTCGACGTCAGCGACGGAGAGAGCGTTGCCTCGCTCGCGCGCGCGCTCTCGGGAGAACGGATCGACGTCCTGATTCACAACGCGGCGATCGGGTCCGCCGGACCGGGAATCGACCGGATCCACCCCGATGCCGTAGAGCAAGACTTTAGAGTCAACGCGCTCGGTCCTCTGCGAGTCACGCAGGCCTTGCTGCCCTGCCTGCGCGCCGGGCGGCGAAAGACGATCGTGGCAATCACGAGCGGACTGGGCTCGATCTCGGGCAACAACGGCGGCGGCTGGACTGCCTACCGGATCTCGAAGGCCGCTTTGAACCAGCTCGTCCGCTCGATGGCGGCGGACCTGTCCGCCGAAAAGTTCACCTGCATCGCGATCTCCCCGGGATGGGTGCGGACCGACATGGGAGGTTCGGGCGCTCCCCTTTCGGCGGAGGAGAGTGTCCGCTCGATGCTCCGGGTCATCGACCGGCTGCGGCCATCGGACTCCAGCCGTTTCTTCGACCGCGGCGGCAAAGAAGTCCCCTGGTGAGGAGAAGACCGGCCGTCTCCTCCTCGACCAGGCGGGTTATGTCAGATTTGATATAACCGGTCAGGACTTCGCGGGCTTCGGCGAGTCGGACGTCTCCGACCAGGGCGGCGTGACGCTGTTCATCCGCGCATAGGCGATCGACTGGCCCAGATGCTCGTGCATGTGGTTCAAGATGATGACCATCAGCTCCCGCTGCGTCACCTCGAGCCCCCCGAAAATCTTGACCTTCTTTTCCAGATCGGCGTCGGACATGCCCGTCGCGAACGACTTCAAGTGGTCGAAGGAATTTTTCATCGCGTCGACGACCTTCGCCTTGTCGGTGAGGGTCTTTTCCATGTCCCGGGTGTAACCCTCGGGAATCTTCGCGCCGGCAAAGGAAGACAGGAAGACGTTTCCCAGGCCCACGTGGACGTAGACCTCGCCGACCGAGCGCACGCCCGCTGCGGGACGCCAACTGTATTTATCGGCCGGCATCGCGTTGGCGAGATCATTCAACCTCTTGCCGACGAAAGCGACCTCATTCAGAAATTCGCCGCGGAATCCCGCCGGCGCGGGCGGCGCCGCGGCCGCCTGGGCCAGAGTCACGGCGGTGGAGCCCAGAACCGTTGCGGCAAGCGCAATGAGCGATCGGATCTTCATTGTTTCTCCCTTCTCCTCTCTTCGAAAGCGGTGGGCATTCTTTCACGGAAGAGAATGGAAAAAGACGGTGGATCGAGGCGTGTTCCGACGCTCGCTCCAAAAGAGGGAGCCCCCGATCGCTCGGGGGCTCTGCCGAGGAGGAGAACGGCCTACTGAGTTCGCTTGTTGTGCTTGTCCCGATAGATGTTTCGCGACAACCGGTTCTGTTGCCGGTTGATCGTGCGGCGGTCCTGGGCCGTCAGCTTGCCGTTATCCAACTTGCGCATGTCGCGCTCCTCCTGATTGAGCGCGCCTTCCTTGGTCTCCAGCCGCGCGGTTTCCCCCGCGGTGAGCTGTCCGCTCTGGACGCCCTGCCCGATGCGATCCTGCTGATTTTCCTTGCGCTGGTTGATCTCGCCGGCCGATGCGCTCGAGGCCACGAAGAGCGCGGCGCCGGCCAGCATGGCGATTCCGACTGCGTGAAGTCCTTTGAGAGTTCTCATAATGTCTCCTTCGCCCCATTGGACGAAATCGGGAACGCGAGGGTTTACCCGTAAACCTGGCGCGGCTTTTGCGGAACGGGGGCATGGCTCGAACGCCGATTCGGTGGTTGGCGACAGCGCTGACCGCCGCCGTGCTGCTCGGGATCGCCGCGTGCGTCGCGGTCCATGTCGTGGTTTCGACTCGGACCCTGCGCAACTGGGTCAACACGAGCCCGGAAGATCTACATCTCGATTACGAGTCCGGATCCGCGTGGGTGCCCGGGATCATCCGCATCCGCGGGCTCACGATGCGAGGCAGCGATCGCAACGTACAGTGGTATTTCCGAATGGAGGACGCGGCCATTTCCGTGTCGCTCTTCGATCTGATTCACAAGGAGTTTCACGCGACGAGCGTTCGCGGGAGCAAGCTCGTCTTCCGGCTGAGGGAGCGCGAAACGAAGGCGACCTTCATCGCCGAGCACCGCTCGCGGGTTCCGGAGATTCCCGGCTTCCCCGATCCTCCGCTCCCGGTCACGACCCCCGAAC
>DATDNV010000111.1:0-3096 GCA_036518075.1 Thermoanaerobaculia bacterium | reverse complement strand
CAGCGGCGTGAAGCGAAAACTCGCCGCGGGTGAGAGCGGCCAGGCGTCCACGAGCGCGGCCGCATCGATCGAGCCGAGCCCGGTGACGAGGTCATAGCCGGCGGTGCACGAGAAGCCGGAGAGACCGGGCACGCTGTTGTTTCCGACGGTGATGTCGTGGAAGACCGGCGCGATCTGTCCCTGGTACTGCTGCGACCCGAGCTGATAGAGGATCGGGTTCGGATTTCCCTGGCGGTGGCCGGTCTTCTGCAGCACGAAAGCCAGGATGCCGGCAAAGGACGGAGTCGCCGCGGAAGTTCCCAGTACCGACATCGATGTTCCGCTGTGCGTGACGATCAGATAGCCGTCGTGCGAGGCGGCGCTCAAGGCGACGTCCGGCGTGTCGCGCGCGTTGTCGGACGGAACTCCCGGAGCCGACTGCCAGGGAGGCTTGATCCATGCGAGCGAGGGGCCGCCGCCGCTCGCGTCGAGAGTCCCCGATCCGCTCTCGTTCCAGGCAGCCTCGGGGATGTATGAGATCGCGGACGTCATGCCGGCGCCGCGATTCGAAAAGGACCAGTAGGCGTTCTCGCTGTTTCCGTCGAGGAATTGCGTGCCGCCGACGCAGACGTTGTACGGCGTCGCGCACTGCGCGTTGACCGCGAGCGGACCGGCCGCGCTCGCCTCCAGACGTGTGTCGCATCCGGCGGCTCCGGAATCGCCGGAGGCGACCACGACCGAGATGCCCTGCGCCGCCGCCTGCGCCCACAGCGCCCCGAGAGCCTGCGTGTAGGTCGGACCCGCCTCCTGCTCGCAGAGGATGAAGCTGTCGCTCAGGATGTCCATCGAATTGGTATTGACGATCTGTTGCGCCGACAGAACGACCCCGTCGCTCGCGCCGGTGCTCGCGGTGACGACGAATTGGACGGTGACGTCCGGTGCGACGGCGCCCGCCCACTCGACGTCGATGTCGGCTTCGAGCTCCTCGTCGCCGCCGAGATTTCCGGGGGCGGCGCCGTTGTGAACCACGACCGGATCGCGCGCCGGGAGGCCGAAGGCCTGGCGGAATTGCCGAACGTCGTTGAGATCGATGTCGGTCCGGCCGACGACTCCGATCCGAACTCCCGTTCCCGTCATGCCCCTGGAGATCAGCGGCGTCACGTCGTAGATCGTCTGGAAATCGGAGGGACCGAGGAAGTGCGTGCCGTCGGGCATCGTGTACTGCGGCGACTCCTTTGCCGAACGAGCGCTCGCCGCGGGGCTCCGGCCGGAGCGGGCGCGGAAGTCGTGGAGAGAAACGACTCCGCGCGCGACTCGCGCGAGCGATCGCGGAATCGCGATCTCGGTCGCATTGGCGTGATGGATCGCCCCATCGACGAGATAGTCGTGAACCTCCGTGTGAAATGCGGATGCGACCTGGCCCGCCGTGCCGGAGAACAGGATCCACCCTCGGCCTCGCGCCACGTCGTCGACGCGGAAGCCGTTGGCGGCGAGCCATGCCTGAGCGGCCTCGAGGTCTTTCGTCGTCGCGCCGAATTCCTCGCCGAACTGATCCGGCGTCCGCCAGCGGTGAAACTCGATCGAAGAAGGATCGCGCTGCTCGGCGAGAAGTCGTTCGAGGCGTTCCGCGCCGCCGGGCCGCAGCCGCACGGAAAGAATCATCTTCTCCATCTTCGTGTCGAGATCCGAGAGCCCGAGATCCGCTTCCGCACGCGCGGAGGGGTGAACGCTTCCGACGACCACGATCGGGTCCCGGTCCGCGTTTGTCGGTGTTGGCTGTGCCGACGCCGCAGCGGCGGCGATCAGGCCCGCGGACGCAGCGACGAATAGACGGGCACCTGCGTTGATCGCGATCCCATCCATGGACTCGAATACTGCAAAGGGGATACCCGGCGCCTCTCGCCGGTCTAAAGCGCTACGGGCGAGGCGGTTGAGCGACCCTGCGAAATCGTCCACGTCTTCCGTCGTGGCCCGTTCGGGCCTAATCGCGCACAGTGCAATAAAAAATTTTTTCGAGCCTGATCTCCTCGAAAAAGCGGTGCGATTTGCTCTCGTCCTCAACTTTGATGCTTTCGTCCTGCCCGTGCGTGCCACACATGCACAGGCACCCGATTCGCGCCGCGCGACGATTCTTTTCCCCAGCGAACCTTTCTCGCGGCGGCGCGTAGGAATGAACGCGCGCGTTAGCGGAGTCAGCAGCAATTGGGACGATTGGAAACATGGAGGTCAGAATGAAACGTCCTCTCTTCTACGGTCTCGCGGTCACGGTTCTCGTTGGAGCGGCCGCGGCCTGTTCTCAAAACGCATTCGAGCCCGTCCGCGTGACGACGACGGAAGCGGTGGTGTCGGGCTGCCAGAAGATCGGAGACATCGCGGTCAACACGGCCACTCCGGAAAACGAAGTGATCGATCAGCTTTCGAACGAAGCGCGCAGCAAGGGAGCGAACTACGTGCTCGTGGCGAACGATGGTGCACGCGCCGGTGTCGCGTATCGCTGCGAGATGCCGTCCGCGACCGCGTCGGCCACCCACTGATCCGGCTTCTCTCGAATCAGTGCCGGTCTGCGTCCGAACCGCTCGGGCGCGGACCGGCGCGCGTTTGACCGTCTTTCGCCGGTAGGACTCGATACAGCGTCGCGACTCCGTTCTGCGCGACCCGCTGCAGACGATCGGAGAGCGCTTCGAGCACCGGCACCTTGTCCCACGCTTCCTCGCGATGAACGATGTAGGTGATCCGGTACCGCGTCAGCTCGTCGCGCCAACGGTCGGGATCGTTTCCCCAGCGATTGACCGGGTACCAGGCGCTTCGATAGACGATGCCTGCCGGACAGTGGTACCGATCGTGCTCGCCGAGAAAGACCACGCGGTCTTCCGGCTTGATGTACCGGAACAGCGGATAGGCGGGCATTCGGAGCGCCGGCTCTTCTTCCCACGACACGATCCCCGCGGCGACCTTCCACTCGAAGCCGCTCGAGCCGAATTGAACCGGAAATGAGATGGCCGCGGCGGCGAGGGAGGCTCCGGCGAGAGCTCCCCAGCGGCCGGCGAAGCTGCGCGTGAGTCTTCGCAGTCCTTCGACGGCGAACAGAGCGTAGAGCGGATAGATGGGGATCAGGTA
>DATDNV010000110.1:0-2950 GCA_036518075.1 Thermoanaerobaculia bacterium | reverse complement strand
GGCGAAAGGCCGCGTCCGCGAGCCGCGCCGACGCGTGCGCCTCCTCGGCATCGGCACGCGCGACACGGATGTCGGGAGAGCGCTCGAGCGCCCGGGCGATCGCCTGCCGGAGGTCGATCGGAAGCGTCTCGGACGTCTGCGCCGGAGTGGGGGCGGCGCCGCCGAGCACGGCAAGCAGGAGGGTAACCGTCGTCGTCCTATTCATAGCGTAGAGCCTCCGTCGGGTTGAGGTTGGCGGCGCGGTAGGCCGGCACGACGCCGAACACCACCGTCACGGCGCACGAAAAGAAGAACGCGAGAACCGCGGAAAGAGTCGAGACCTGAATCGTCAGGCTTCGCACGAACAGACGCGCCAGGATCGGCAGCCCGAGGCCGACGGCGACTCCGATCGACGCCCCGATGGCGCCGAGCATGAGCGCTTCCAGCAGGAACTGCTGCAGGATGTCGCGCCGTTTGGCGCCGACCGACATGCGCACGCCGATCTCGCGCGTCCGCTGCTCCACCGAGGCGAGAAGAATGTTCATGACGCCGACGCCTCCGACGACGACCGAGACCGCGGCCGCGAGGATGAATGCGGCGATCAATCCGAAGGAGATCGTGCGGGCGATCCGGATCACCGTCGTCATGCTTTTGACCTTGAACACCGAACCTTCGTGATGACGCTCGCGCAGGATCTCATCCATGGTTGTCACAGCCCGAGGAATGTCGGAGAAGTCGCGCACTTCGCCGAAGACGTTGTCGACGCGGCGAGTAGGCGTGAAGAACCAGGAGACCGTGATGGGGATGAAGATCGAATAGGGCGTCACTTCGCCCTGCCCCATGGTGTCGACGGGTTGATCGAACTCGCCGATGACCTGAAACGCCATTCCGAGGGTCCGAACGGTCTTTTCACTGGAGTCGTCGGCGCCGAAAAGGTCCTGGTAGAGCTCGCGGCTAACCACGGCGACTTTGCTGCGTTCCGCGACGTCGTTCTCGTCCAGGAACCGGCCGCGCAAAATGCGCAGATTCTTGCGCACGGCCGGGTAGTTCGGAGTCGTCCCGATCACATTCACACTGGAGGCGCGCGCGAGCGCCGAGACCGTTCCGCGAAGCTGGACGATCGGCATGACGGCCGCGAAGATGTCCTGACGCGCTTCGATCGCTCGGACGTCGGAGTCAGTAATCTGGTCTTCCAGCGTCCGCGACACGCCCGACGTGACGGTGCCTTCGTAGCCGGCCCAGACCAGGTGCGAGCCGACGCCTTCGATCTGCGACATGACGAACGTGCGTCCGGTCAACCCGAGTGCGACGATCAGAATGATCGCGGCCGTTCCGACGACGAGGCCCAGCAGCGTCAATCCCATTTGCACAGGGTGCGTCCGGAAGCGGTGGAGCGCGGTCTCGAGGGTCTCGACGTTGAACATGTCAGCGCGTCTTCTGAGACGTCACCGCGAGCCCGTCGGCGAGGGGAACCGATCCGGGAAGCAGGACGACGTCGTTCTCCGCGAGGCCCGATGTGACCTCGACGTCGTTCAAGCCGATCAACCCGACGGCCACGTCGCGGCGGCGCGCTCGGCCGCGTTCGAGCGCGTAGACGTAGCGTCGCTCGCCGTCCCGAAGAAGCGCGGCTCGCGGAATCGCGAGCACTCCCTTGCGCTCGCCGGCCACGATCTGCACGTTGACCGAGGCGTTGGGAGGCAGCGCCCGATCCTTGTCGGAGATCTCGCCCAGGACCTCGCCGACTTCGCGGCCACCGGCCTCGCGAATGCCGGTGGAGACGTCGGTCACTTGGCCTTGCCAGCGCCGCTCGGGCAGTCCGTCGAACGTGACGAGAAAGCGTTGGCCGACCGCGATCCGAGGAAGGTCCGGCTGATCGACGCGGGCCCGCACACGCAGGTGCTCGGGATCGGCGACGCTCGCCACGACCTGTCCTTCCGCGACGGTCTCGCCAATCTTCCGGGGCAGGCCGAAGACGACGCCGTCGGTCTGGGCGCGCACGGACAGGGCGTCGACGCGCCTCTCGAGCTCTCGCGCGGAGGACTCGGCGAGCGCGAGGCGGGAGCTGCGGCTGCCGCCGCCGTCTCCGTCGAGAGATGCGAGCCGGGACTCGGCGGATCGCAGTGCGTCGAAGGCCTGGCGATAAGCGAGTTCGTCCGTCTCGTATGCGGCGCGCGAGATCGCGCCCGCATCGAGGAGGCGCTTGTCGCCGTCGAGCACCTCCTGCCTGTGGGCAACCTCTCGTTTCTGCTGGTCGACGTCCGCTGCGGTGCGGACGCGCTCGTCCTTGAGCTGCAGAGCCTCCGAGCGGGCCGCGGCCGCGGATCGGGCGAGAGCCGGGCTATCGAGCTGGACGAGCGCCGTCCCGCGCGAAACCCGCTGTCCCTCCTGGACGAGCACCGCGGCGACCATCGCGGCTTCCGGCGCGCGGCATTCTCCTCCCGCCGCCGGCTCGAGGTTTCCGTCGCTCAGGATGGGAACGACGAGATCGCGCCGGGCGACCCGCGCGGCTGGAACCGCCGGTGTGGAACGCGGACGCAGCGCGACGGCGACGACGATGGCGAGGAGGACCGCTCCGGCGATGATCCAGAGAAAGCGCCGGGGAATCCGCGCGGGTTCTTCGCCTTCGCGGGCCGCGAAGGACCTCGCTTCATTCACGCGCGGTGCGGCGGGGAAGACCGGCGATCTCTTCCACGTCGGAGCCCTCGTAGTAGTCGAGGCCGGAATGGTCGAGCACCTCTTCTCCGACCAGAATCCGCAACGTGTTGGAGAGCTTCAGGTGCTGGATGAAGAGATCGTGCTCGGGCTTCAGGTCCGGCCGCGACATCGGCGATTTGAAATAGAAGGAAAGCCACTCCTGAATGCCCGCGAGCCCCGCGCGCTGAGCCAGGTCGAGAAAGAGGACGAGGTCGAGCACGACCGGCGCGGCCAGGATCGAGTCGCGACAGAGAAAATCGATCTTGATCTGCATGGG
>DATDNV010000109.1:0-3240 GCA_036518075.1 Thermoanaerobaculia bacterium | reverse complement strand
AGCAACGAAAGTCCAGCGAACCGACGCTCGAGCCCGTCGTCGGGCTCGGTTCCCAGATCCGACTCCTGCCATACATCGACGATAGGAATGTCTTTCTTGACGTCACGGACCGGAACGCGCCGAGCCTGATTCGCAGCGCCATCCAGCGAGCCCGGCTGAACTTGACCGAAAGCCCGGAGGAAGCAGCCAAAGAACGGCTCTTAACCTCCATCCTGGAACGCGAGGATCTTTGTAGCACCGCTCTGCATCCGGATGTCGCCTTTCCTCATCCCCGGGACCCGGAGCGTTGTCCGCTCGGCGCCGATCAGATCGTGATTGTCCGCAGCTCCCAGCCGGTCGACTTCCGCGAGATCCACGGTTACCAACCACGGATCGCCTTCGTCCTGCTCGCCAGGACCGTGTCGTTGCAGCTGGTGTGGGAAGCGCGTCTCTCTCATCTCCTTCACCGGGAAGATTTCGTCCAGCGGCTGCTCTCCGCTGGTTCCCCGCGTGAGCTCCTTGAGGCATTCGCGCCGGAAGACAAAATCTCCAACGTGGATACCATAAGGGCCTGAATCCGTCGCCGGCGGGGAGGCCGCGGCTTGCCAGCGTCGGTCGCCTCGCCTACACTCCCCCGTTCTCATGGCTCACCAGTACATCTTCACGATGGTCAAGCTGCGGAAAGTCGTCCCTCCGCAGCGTGAGATCCTGAAAGGAATCTCCCTTTCCTTTCTGCCTGGGGCCAAGATCGGGGTGCTCGGACTGAACGGCGCAGGCAAGTCGACGGTCCTGAAGATCATGGCCGGCGTCGAAAAGGATTTCGCGGGAGAGGCCTTCGCGGCGGACGGAATCCGGACTGGCTATCTGCCGCAGGACCCCCGGCTGGACGCTTCGAAAGATGTGCGCGGCAACGTCGAGCAGGCGGTGGCAAAAACGCGGGCCCTTCTGACCCGGTTCGACGAGCTGAACGAAAAGATGGCTCAGGATCTCTCTGAGAGCGAGAGCGCGAAGCTGATGATGGAGTATCAGCGTGTCCAGGACGCGATCGAGGCGGCCAACGCCTGGGAGCTCGACCGGCAGCTCGAGATCTCGATGGACGCGCTGCGGCTGCCGCCCGGAGATGCCGACGTCACCAAGATTTCGGGCGGGGAGCGGCGGCGAGTGGCGCTTTGCAAGGTGCTTCTCGAGAGGCCGGACCTGCTTCTCCTGGACGAGCCGACCAACCATCTCGACGCCGAGTCGGTCGCCTGGCTCGAACGACACCTGGCGGAATACCCGGGAACCGTCGTGGCGGTGACGCACGACCGATACTTTTTGGACAACGTAGCCGGCTGGATTCTCGAGCTCGATCGGGGATTCGGCATTCCCTGGGAGGGCAACTACTCGAGCTGGCTCGAGCAGAAGGAGCAGCGGCTCGCTCTCGAAGAGAAGGCAGAAACGGCCAAGCAGCGGACGCTTCAACGCGAGCTCGAGTGGGTGCGCATGGCTCCGCGCGCGCGCCACGCCAAGAGCCGCGCCCGCATCGAGAAGTACGAAGCCCTTCTGGCGGACAAGGGACCGGAGAGCCGCGGCGAAACGCAGGAGCTCTTCATTCCACCGGGGCCGCGGCTGGGCGACGTCGTCGTTCGGGCCGAGGGCGTCCGCAAGGCTTACGGCGACCGCCTTTTGATGGAAGACCTGACCTTCGATCTTCCGCGTGGAGGCATCGTCGGCATCATCGGCCCCAATGGCGCCGGAAAGACGACTCTGTTCAAGATGATCGTCGGCCAGGAGAAGCCGGATTCCGGCAAGCTCTCCGTCGGCGACACTGTCTCGCTCTCCTACGTGGACCAGGACCGCGACCGGCCGGAGCCCGGCAAGACCGTCCATGACGAGATTGCCGGCGACCAGGATCGGATCGTCCTCGGAAAGCGCGAGATCCCCTCGCGCGCCTACGTGTCGATGTTCAACTTCAAAGGCGCGGACCAGCAGAAGCGAGTTGCCGACCTTTCCGGCGGCGAAATGAATCGTCTCCATCTCGCCCGCACCTTGAAGCGCGGCGGGAACGTTCTTCTCCTGGACGAGCCGACGAACGATCTCGACGTCGACACTTTGCGCTCGCTCGAGGAAGCGCTTCTGAACTTCGGCGGCTGCGCGGTCGTCATCAGCCACGACCGCTGGTTCCTGGATCGCATCGCCACCCACATCCTCGCTTTCGAAGGAGAGAGCCACACCGTGTGGTTCGAGGGCAACTACCAGGAATACGAGGCCGACCGGAAGCGTCGGCTTGGTCTCGAGGCAGACCAGCCCCACCGAATCAAGTACAAGAAGCTGGCCGTAGGGTAGCTATCAGCTTTCAGCCATCAGCTTTCAGCCAAACAACCTAAAGTCCGGCCGCTTCGAGATTATGTCGATTTCGGTATAAGACTCTGGCTGTGAGCTGAGAGCTGTCGGCTGAAAGCTAATCTCTCGTGAAGAGGTAGAACCCGATCCCCGCGACGGCCGCGATTCCCAGAACGTGCACGAAGCGGAAACGCCGGCGACGGCGTGGACGCGACATTCCGTCGACCAGGCCCTCCGCCACCTCGTTTCCTTTCTTCGCCAGGATCTCCATCAGCTCGGCTCCCTGCTTGCGAGCCTCTTCGTAGAGCTTCTGACCCCGCTCGAGAACCTCTTCCCGGACGTCTTCGAACTCGGCCCGAGACTTCTTCAGCCCCTTGCCCAATCCCTCGGTCGCGTCTTTCAGGTACTCATCCGGATCGAACTTGCCGCGCCGAAGGCTCTCGATGGCGATGGGCAAGACGACCTTGGTCACGAGCGGAACAACCACGGGGACGAGGGCGCGAAGCGCATCTCCAGTGACGGTACGGCGAGCCATGGTGTCCTCCAGAGACGCTATTAGAGCAGATTTCATGCCGAGGAAAAATCGATCGCGCCGCCCCGGAAGGCGTGGGTTCCCGTACCCTGAGGGCAAAGAAGATGGACCGACCCTCGCCGACATTGCGAAGCCTGCGCGCGCTTCTCCCAGTTCTTCTGGCCGCTCCTCTCGTCGCGCAGAAGGGACCCTCTCCCGCGGTCGAAGCGGTCGTGCTGGGAATCGCCCAGGACGGCGGAGTCCCCCAGTGGAACTGCCACCAGGAATTCTGCGAGCAGGCGCGCGTCGATCCGTCGAAACGCAGACTGGTGGCATCGCTCGGATTGATCGACGGACCTTCCGGTCAGCGATTCCTGATCGACGCGACGACCGACTTCCGGGACCAGGTCGCGCGGCTGGGCGGACCG
>DATDNV010000108.1:0-4706 GCA_036518075.1 Thermoanaerobaculia bacterium | reverse complement strand
GTGCTGACCGACTACGTCGGCACCTTATCCGAATCGCGAGTCCGCGATCTCAACCTTGCCCTGGCGATCGCGTTGGAACTCCTCTAGCGAAAAGTTGTGGCCGCTGCTCGCTGGGCGAGCGCCTGCGGCCCTGTCAATTCTCAGCGCTGGTCGCGCAGTGACCGCCGCGCTAGTAGTCAGCCCCGACCAACCGGGAGCGACGTTTCGACTGCCTGCGCTGAAGGCGTATGACACCGATTTCCTTCTCTTTCATGCACTTCCGGTAGGCAAACGAGGGTGGACGTCATCTGTCCTGCTCGGCCGCATAATTGAGATTCCTCGAGAAAAGACATGACGAGCGGTTCAGGTCCGGATTGCGGGGCCGTTCTCTCCTCGGCGCAAGCGCCGTCGCTCGCGCGACGCTTGCTTCGGATCGCGGGCCGCATCGCGAAGCTGACCGCGTACACCCTTCTGGGGATTATCGGGTTGCTCGAGACGCTGATCGCCGTGGGACTTATCTTTTCCAAGCCGCCGGACCTTCACGAGCGCTGGATCGCCGACTACACGGCCGCGCGGAACTACATCGCCAGGAACTACGCGAACCTCGAGTGGTCGATCGCAGAGGGACGGATCGACCCACATCGGCTGGAGCTTCAGACTCTCTCGGCGATCCGGGCCGCGCGCACGGACGACGAGGCGCGCCGGGCGCTCGGCAACTTCGTCGCCGCGTTCGCCGATCCCCACATGGGCTTGCTGCGGCCGTCGTCCGCGAGGAGCTGGCGGCGCCTCCTTCCCTCACGCAAGCACCCCGGGCGAGGCACTCCAGCGGTTCTTGCGTGTCGCATGCTCGGATATACCGACCGCGACGCGGAAGCCCAGCGAAATTCCTCGTTTGATCTCGAGAGATTCGAAGGCACGCTCTTTCACCGCCTGGAGGGCGCTGTCACCTACCCAGCCGGTGTCATCACTCTGGATTCTGGCCGTTTCGGTCTAATCCGAATACCCACATTCACCTACGCCGACCATGCGAAGACCTGCGAAAAAATCTGGCGACAGATGACGCCGAAGATGCAGAGGCACTGCGACGACGCGTGCGCTGCTGTGATCAGGAACAAGGTTCTCGGCCAGCTGATGGATGACTTTGCGACCGAAGTCTCCGAGCTTTCGAGCCGAGGAATCCAAGTGCTCGTCGTCGACGTCACCGGCGACAGCGGCGGCTACGGAAGCCTGGCAGCCACGTTCGCCCGGACGCTGACAGCGAACCCGATGCCATCGGAGAGCATGGCTCTGGTCAGAAACAACCGAACCCTGGGGTGGCTGCTTCACGAGGAAACCCGTGTGGTCGAGATGCTCGATTCGAAGGGCCTGCGCACTGAGGCTTGCGATTGGCTCGATGAGGGCAGAAGACGGGCGGTTCAGGCCATCGATGAGTTTCAGAGTCAGCCTTGCGACCGCGTGCAATGGTTCACGCAAACTTCGAAGCCTGACTGCAGTTTGATGACAGGCGATCTCTTTCAAGACGGCTTCTTTTCAGCGATACCGACCGATTTTGCGATTCCTTCCGAGATGCGTAAGTCCCTCTTCGATAGCCGATCGAGCGACGCCGACCCCGAACGAATCTGGGGAGGACCCTTGATCCTGCTCGTAGATCGGTACACGAATTCCTCAGCCGAGCTCTTCGTCCAGATGTTGCACGATCATGCTGGAGCGGTCGTGGTTGGCGAGCGAACCTCGGGAGGCGGAGCGGGCTGGCTCTACGATCAGGATGTGTTTGAACTTCCGTATTCCCATCTGCGGCTCGTCGCCCCCGAGCTCGCTCGCTTCCTCAAGGACGGCCGAAACGCCCGGTTCGGCATCGAGCCCGACCTCTGCCTCGACCGGAACCCCGACGCGACACGGTTCTCCAGGGCCACGACGCTCCTCCGAGCGCTGCGGCGAATGAGCTAGAGGTTATTGAGAGCGGCCACGCCGCTATGACCTCTGAAAGAGGTCGATGCCAATGGAGATCTGGTTCGATTGAGATCAGGGGGTTGGGGACGGGAAGATTCGGGTCCTGACCGGGGTGAACGAAGGTACTGCCTCGCCAGGGAATTCTAGGCGCCCGGCAGATTCATTGTCCCTGTTTTCATGCGGATGCGGTTCAACATGTTGATTGTCCACCTCGCCGATTGGGACTACAATTGTGGTCGCACTGTTCGCCATTGAGTTTGCTCCCGAGGCGTTGCTGGAGCTCCAGCGGCTTCGAGCGACAGACCAACGGAGAGTCGTCGATGCTGTGGAGAAGCAGCTCTCACACGAGCCCGAGAAGACCGCGCGACGTCGCAAACAGCTCGTCGGCATTTCGCCGCCGTGGGAGCAAGTCCGGCCTGTCTGGCAGCTCCGGGTGGGCGACTTTCGGGTCTTCTACGACGTAAACGCAGAGGCTCAACTGGTCATCATTCGTTCTGTTCGACGAAAGGGAAGACAGACAACGGAGGGAATCCTATGAAGGTTGTTTCGCTTCGAGAAGCCAAGGCGTTGCTGAGCAGCTTCGTTGACAAAGCTCAGACCGATCGGGTCTTGATCACACGGCATGGCCGCCCGGCCGCGCTCGTCATCGGGGTCCAGGGCGAAGAGCTCGAGGATCTTCTGACGATGGGCAATCCACGTTTCTGGGAATTGATCGAGGCAAGGCGCCGAAGCCCACGCGGCGTGCCACTCGCCGAAGTCCGGCGTCGCCTGGGATTGACCAGACCGAAGAGACGCCGCCGACCTGCCAGCCGACAGCGTTAGGAGCTTCTCAGAGCAATCAGAAATGGTTTCGCGAACGCCTCGCGTCTCAAAGGTCTCCCGACGACCGGGCTCGGATATTGGTCCCGCAACTCTTACTATATTTTATAGACCTGACCCCAATCATCTACTCGCGATCAGATGCGATCCGGAGGCAGAGTTCCTATGCTTAAGCACGGGAACTTTTGAACCTCGGTCGTAGGGACAGGGTCTTTGTTATCGCCTAGAAGCTAAGGAGCTGGCTTTTCATGGCTTGATTCTTCGGTAACGGTTGAAACTAGTTCAAGGTCGGGAAATCTGTTCGTTCTTAATCGGCTAACCCTGCCTATATAGGGAGGGTTGGCTGATCGCCCGGTTCGCGGTTCAGATTTGGCTCTCCTCTCCCTAGTTCAAGCTCGACCTCTGCCTCGACCACCTTGAATTTCTCGGTTCAGGTCCCCTCTTCCTCAGCGCTCCAAGATTCTGAGTATCGGCTTAGCCAGGTAAAGCCTTCCCCATGTCCGGCCGGAAATCTCCTCCAAGATTCTCGCACGTTGAAGCTCGCCGACCGCTGCACGCGCGGTCGGATTCGTGACCTTGAGAATCTTCTGAGCTCGTGCGACCGTGATGTATGGGTTCTGGAAGAGCACATCGAGGAGCCGCAACGCTCGACCACTCTCTTTGAGCTTTTTGCGATACCTCTCGCGCAAATCTGTCAGTTTCGCGGATCGGGCTATTGCCTCCTTTGCTATCTCGCTGACTCCCTTCAAGAAGAACCGGAGCCAAGAAGTCCAATCTCCCTCCGTTCGCACGCGCTGTAATAGATCGTAGTAGCTCTGTTGGTTCGCTTCGAAGAAGGCCGAGAGGTAAAGCAGCGGTTGACTCAACCTCTTCCTCTCGATGAGAAAGAGCGGTATGAGAAGCCGACCGACACGGCCGTTTCCGTCCAGGAACGGATGAATTGCCTCGAACTGCTCGTGGATCAGAGCGCACTGAATCAGGTCGGGGAAGCGCTTATGTTGATGGAGGAATTTCTCCCAGGAGTCCAGAGCCTCGTGCATCTCGGGCACAGGCGGAGGTACATATGTTGCCGTCTCGAGCGTGGCTCCCGGGGAACCAATCCAGTTCTGGGTCCCGCGAAAAACCCCCGGCCTTGCTTGGTTCCCGCGGACTCCCCTCATTAGTCGCTCGTGAAGCTCTCGCACCAGCCTTAGGGAAAGTGGCAAGGACTTTAGTCTCTGACGACCATGTTCGAGAGCGAGCACGTAGTTCTTGACTTCTCGAACGTCATCGGGCTTCTGTTCGGCAGGACGAGGGACGATCTCTTCCAAAAGAAGATCTGACAGGTTTGCGCTCGTTCCTTCGATCCGCGAAGACAGCACGGCCTCTCGGCGGACGTAGGGCTCAATCAAGAGGTAAGGATTCGGCAGGAGTCGCCCCACGCCCGAGAGCTCTGAGAGTGCCGAATCTGCCTGCGATAAAAGGAGCACCAACTCGTTGTCGTACGTCAACGATGGTGGAAGCGGCGCCGGAACGAAGGCGAAGTATCCTCCGGTGGCTCGTATCAGCCGCCCTGCCTCTGGCGCTTTGAAGGTCTTGGGGTCCATGACCTGTTAGGCTTTGAAATACGCCTTTCTGTGAGATCTCAACTTTGAAAGAAATGACTGGTATTCTTTCAAAGCGTTCCGACCTTTGCAAGGGCCCTTTCATAGCTCTCTCCTTTGAAGGAGGAGCTTCTTAGGGAGGCGCTACCCGCAGCGGGCAGACAGTTTCCCGATTAATCCCGCAAACTAGTTTCGGGATCCGATGCCCCTGCAACGATTCGGGACGGCGGAGTTCCGATGTTTAAACAAGGGAACTCTCACTAACTCATTCGTAGATCGGGCGGTTCCCGTCACCCGGGCATCATGTGTCCGTTGCGCCGGATAGTCTTCGTCACGTGCGCTTCAAGGTCACGGTCGTTTTCGACTACTACCGAC
>DATDNV010000107.1:0-2908 GCA_036518075.1 Thermoanaerobaculia bacterium | reverse complement strand
GACCGGGGCGCGCCGGGCGCTTCTCTTCCTGAAGGACAAGGACGGCTGGATGCGCGTGGGAGAGGCCGGCGGCCTCCATGAACAGCCGGTTCCGCTCCCGGCGCCGTTGCCGGTCTCGCCTCTCCTCGCCGAGGGGATGTTTTGGGTGCCGCTGGCTTCGGAAGGGGAGATCCACGGCTACCTTGCTCTGGAGGGCGTGTCGGGGGAAGACGGCGACGAGCTCGCCACGGGCCTCGAGCTTCTGTTTGGCGCTCAGGCGGGCGTGTATCGCTTCTCGCGCCTCGTCAAGGAAGCCGAGTTCGAGGTCAAGACGCGGCTGCTCGAGCTCGAATCGCTCTATGACCTGGGTCTCTCGCTCTCAGGCCAGCTCGATCTCTCTTCGCTCGCGGATGAGGTCCTGTTCCGCTCGATCTCGCTGACCGACGCCGGCAAGGGCAGTCTCGTCCTCTTTCACGAAGACGGGCGCATCCTGTTCGAGCGAAGCCTCGGCGAAGAGCTCCTCTCGGCGGAACAAGTCATTCGGTGGGGGCTTCTCGACGGGCAGGCGGTCATCAACAACGCGGCGGACACCACTCCGACCGCCGGTTTGCGTCTGACCTCCTGTCAGAAATGCCTGGCCGTGGCGATCTCGGTCCCCGGACGTCGCCTGGGGATCCTCGCCGTGGCCGACAAGGAATCGCGGGACGGGGGAGTGCTCGACTTCACTGCGGCGGACGCCCGCCTGCTTTCGCTCTTCGCGAATCAAGCGGCGGCCGCCATCGAGACGGCGCGGCTGCACCGCGAAGCGATCGAGAAGGAGCGGATCGAGAGAGAGCTCGAGCTCGCAGCCGCGATCCAGCGGGAGATCCTGCCCCGCGCGCTGCCGGACGTCCCCGGTGTCGAGCTTGCGGCGGCGAACCTGCCGACGCGGCAGGTCGGCGGCGACTACTACGACGTGCTTCCGCTGTCCGGAGGCCGCGTCGGGTTCCTCGTCGCGGACGTCTCGGGCAAGGGGGTGCCGGCGGCGCTCCTCGTATCGACCGTCCATGCGGCCGTGCATCTTCAGATCGAAGAGGCGCAGAGCGTCGCGGACCTGGTCACGCGGATCGATCGCCATCTTCGGCGATACGCCGCGACCCGCAAGTTCTTGACGCTCTTCTTCGGAATGTTCGAAGCCGAATCCGGGACGCTGCGCTACGTCTCGGCAGGGCACAACCCCGCTCTTCTCGTGAGAGCGTCAGGTTCCATCGAGCGCGTCGAATCGACCGGAGTGCCGGTCGGGATGCTGCCCAACGCGAAGTGGCGCGAGGAGACAATTCGGCTCGATTCGGGAGACATGCTCGCGCTCTACACGGACGGAGTGACGGAAGCGGCCAACGAGGCGGAGGAGGAATTCGGCCTCGATCGCCTGACGGCCGCCCTCGACGCGTCGCGATCGCTTCCCGTCCGCCAGATCTGCGATCAACTGATGGCGAGGGTCGCCGATTTTGCGAGCGGGATGCCGCAGTACGACGATCAGACTCTGCTTCTGCTGCGGCGAACCTGATTCCCGCCGCCGGTTAAGATCTATCGATGGCGTTTCTGCTCGCCTCGATGCTGTCTTCGCTGGCCTCTCTCTCCGCCGCGCCTCCCGATCTGATCCTCGAAGGGGCGACGATCTACGAGTCTCCCGACGCGAATCCGCGGAAAGCGAGCGTGGTTCTTTCGGGCGGACGGATCCTCTTCGTCGGCGACTCCGCGGCGGCTCGCGCGAAGTCCCCGTCGGCCCAGCGCGTCGATCTGACCGGCGCATTCCTGTTTCCGGGTCTCGCGGATGCGCACGGGCATCTGGAGGGCCTCGGTCAGTCGCTCGAAATCGCCGACCTCCGCGGAGCGAAAGACGCGGCGGATGCAGCCCGGCGCGTCGCCGCCGTCGCGGCGAAGCTTCCGGCGGGAGCCTGGGCGGAGGGGCGGGGCTGGGACCAGAATCGGTGGCCGGGCGCGCGGTTTCCCGATGCGCGCGATCTGGACGCGGCGGTGCCAGAGCGACCGGCGGTCGCAAGGCGAGTGGACGGGCACGCGCTGTGGGTGAACTCGGCGGCGTTGCGGCTCATCCCCATTTCCGCCTCGACGCGCGATCCCGAGGGCGGACGCGTGGAGCGCCGCGCCGATGGATCCCCGTCCGGGGTTTTCGTAGACCACGCGATGGAGTTAGTCGAGCGCGCGATGCCCGCGACGACCGAGGCCGACTTCACGAGACGATTCCTCGCCGCGGCGCGCGCGTGCGCCGAGTCGGGTCTCACCGAGGTCCAGGACGCGTCGGCCTACACGCCCGAGGACATCGACTGGATCGTCCGCCTGGCGGAAAACGGAGAGCTCCCGATCCGCGTGTACGCGACGGTCTCTGCGGATCCCGCGCTTCTCGAGAAAGCGTTCGCGAATGGCGTTCGCATCGGAGGCGCGAACGATTTCCTGACCGTGCGCGCGATCAAGACCTACGCGGACGGAGCGCTGGGCTCGCGCGGCGCGGCCCTTCTCGCCGACTACTCCGATGATCCGGGGAATCGCGGACTTCTGCTCACTCCCCCCGAGCGCCTGAACGAGCTGGCGCGTCAGGCGCGGGAGAAAGGCTGGCAGCTCTGGGTCCACGCCATCGGCGACCGCGGCAACCGGGTGGCCCTCGATGCCTATGCGAAGGCTCGGTCGGTCCCTTCGGCCGCCGGCGGAGATCGCCCCCGGATCGAGCACGCTCAGGTCATCGCCCTTTCCGACATCCCGCGATTCGCAAAGGAGGGCGTGATCGCCTCGATCCAGCCGACACATGCGACCTCCGACATGGCGTGGGCCGAGCAGCGCGTCGGTCCCGAACGGATTCGCGGCGCCTACGCCTGGCGCCAGCTGGCCGCCTCCGGAGCCAGGCTTGCGGGCGGCAGCGACTTTCCGGTGGAAT
>DATDNV010000106.1:0-7247 GCA_036518075.1 Thermoanaerobaculia bacterium | reverse complement strand
TTACCGCGGATTGTGAGGACTTCAGGAGTACCTGTTCGAGGGTCGATTCCGCTGGGTGCGCCGCAGGACCGCGCCCGAGATCACGTCTGAATCCCGAAACGCCTAGGGCTCCGAGGGAGCTTTGAGCCCTCGATTCTCGAGAAGCGGCTCGACGATCGGATCTCGCCCCCGAAACGCGCGGTACATCACCGCGACGTCCTGGGTGCCCGGGTGCGACAGCACCATCTCCCGGAATCGCTGTCCGTTCGCGCGCGTCATGCCGCCGTTCTCCTTGAACCAGGCGAAGGCATCGTTGTCGAGAACCGCGCTCCAGAGATACGCGTAGTAGCCGGCCGCGTAGGCGCCGCCCCAGATGTGGGAGAAGTAGGTCGTGTGGTAGCGCGGCGGCACCTGAGCCAGATCCACGTGGAAGCGCTCGAGCGCCGCCTTCTCGAACGGATTCACGTCCTGCAAGGGAGCTTCGGCGGGCAGCTCGTGCCACGCCATGTCGAGGAGCGCCGACGCCAGATACTCGGTCGTCGCATAGCCCTGGTTGAAGGTGTTCGACTTCTTGATTTTGTCGACGAGTTCCTGCGGCATCGGCTTGCCCGACTGGTAGTGCTTGGCGAAGTTGCCGAACACCGCGGGCTCGAGCGCCCAGTGCTCGTTGAATTGCGACGGGCACTCGACGAAGTCGCGCGGCACGTTGCCCAGCGTCGGGTAGCGGATGTTTGAAAACATGCCGTGAAGCGCATGGCCAAACTCGTGAAAAATCGTCCGCACATCGTCGGCGGAGAGCAGGGCGGGCTTCCCCGGCGCCGGCTTCGTGAAATTCGTGACGTTGAACACGACGGGCTTGGTGCCGAGCAGATGGCTCTGGTCGACGAAGCTGTCCTCCCAGGCGCCGCCGCTCTTGTTCGGACGCGAAAAATAGTCGCCATAGTAGAGGGCCAGCGACTTGCCGTCGGCGTCGAAGACCTCCCAGACCCGAACGTCCGGCTGATAGACGGGTATGTCCTTGCGCTCTTTGAAGGTGATTCCGTAGAGCTGGTTGGCGGCGAAAAACACCCCGTCGCGAAGAACGCGATCGAGCTCGAAGTAGGGGCGGACTTCGGACGCGTCGAGGTCGTACTCGGCCTTCCGGACCTTCTCCGCGTAGAACGCCCAGTCGGCGGCGGTGAGCGTAAACCCGCCCTTCTGCGCGTCGATGAGCTTTTGCATCCTGGCCGCCTCGTCCCGCGCCTTCGCCGTGGAGGCAGGAACCAGATCGGTCATGAGCTTCTCGGCGTTCTGCGGCGTCTTGGCCATCTGATCATCGAGGATGTACGCGGCCGCGCTGGAGAAACCGAGCAGCTTGGCGCGCTGCGCCCGCAGCTGAGCCAGCCTCGCGGCGATCGCCTTCGTGTCGTTCGCGCCGCCGTGGTTGCAGCGGATGCTCGACGCCTGGAGGATGCGCTCGCGCAGCGCCCGGTTCTGGAGCGAGGAGAGCACTGGCTGCTGCGTCGTGTTCTGCAGCGTGAGAACCCATTTCCCCGAGAGCTTGCGCTCCTTGGCCGCTTCGGCCGCCGCGGCAAGATCGCCTTCGGAAAGACCGGCGAGATCGGCCTTGTTGTCGACGACGACCGCCGAATCGTTGGTGTCCGCCAGGATTTTCTCGGTGTACTCGGTCGAGAGCTTCGCCTCTTCCTGGTTGAGCGCGCGCAGCGTCGCTTTGTCGGCATCGGAGAGCTCGGCGCCTGCGCGAACGAAGTTCTTGTAGTAGCGCTCGAGCAGGTAGCTGCTTTCCGGATCGAGTCCGAGACTGGCGCGCTTCTCGTAGAGCGCCTTCACGCGGGCAAAGAGCTTCGCGTTCAGATAAATCGTGTCCTGGTGGGCGGCGAGCTTGGGCGCTTCGTCTCCTCGGACCTTCTGAATCGTGTCATTTGTATTGGACTGTGCCAGGTTGAAGAAGATCTTGGCTGCCCGGGTGAGAAGCTCGCCGGTGCGCTCCATGGCCTCGATCGTGTTCGCAAACGTCGGCGGCGCCGGATCGTTCGCAATCTTGTCCACTTCCGCCAGCTGCTGTTTCATGCCCTCTTCGATCGCCGGCGCGTAGTCGCTGTCCCTGATCTTGTCGAAGGGAGGCGCCTGGAACGGAAGGGGGCTCGCGGTGAAGAGGGGGTTGGCCGCTCCGGCCGCCGCCGGCGGCGGGTTCGCCGCGAACAGAGCGGACGCAGGCATGAGCAGTATGAGCGCGGTGAGGCGTGTGGCGTGTCTCATTCGTCCCTTTCCATCAACAAATCGGCCTGACGCGGCTTCGAGCGCGAGCGCGGCGCGGCGCGGCGCGGCGCGACAGGATATGTCAGGAAAGGAACTCGGACCAGAACTGTTGCGGCGAGTCTTCGCTAATCCTCGCTGGAATAGGACCAAAACCAACTTTTTGAGGACGAATCCAACTGCGCCCCGCGTTCGGGAGCGCTAGCCGGACTGCGCGGCAGCCGCCTCCAACTGTCCCAAGTGATTGAGATCATGGCCAGCGAGCATCCGAATGATCCGGTCGACGCTCTCGTCTCCGCGTTCGGGGTGGTGAGTGACCCGGGCGAGGTCATTCGGACCGATCGAGCGAAACAGGTTCAGGTTCCAGGCTCGAAGGGCGGCCTGAGACGCAATCGCCAAATCGGCATCCCTGGTTTCGTAACCCCGAGCCCAGAGATCCTGGTCGAACGGTTGAATCCGATGATCGTCCTCGGCGAGAGCCTGGCGGACTCGAAAGCCGATACCGATTTCGGCATCGGCGAGATGGGAAAAAACGGAGCGCGCGCTCCACTTTCCGGGGCTCCACGGACGCTCGAGCCCCTTTCGACCAATCCGGCTTCGAAGATCCGCGAGGCGCCGAGGCGTCTCCTCCAGCACGGCGAACGGCTCTTTCGTCCCCAGAAGCCCCAGCAGTCGAGCCGTGTAGGGGTGCAGCGTCTCTTCCGCGGCGCGCGCTTTCATGGACAGTGAGCCCTCCCGATCGAGGAGCCTATCGAGACGCGAGCCGATCGCACAAACGAATTCTTTTTGTTCTCGTCATGAGTGGATTTCAGACGTGGCGTCCCGTTTTCTCAGCCGGCTTCGAGCGCGCCGAGGAGACGCCGGGAAGCCGATTTTCTCCAGGCGTCCTCGAGCATTCGCCGCAGATTCGCCTCCTCCACTCGCTCCAGACGCACGAGGATCCAGGGATATCCCCGATAGTGGTCGGTGATGAAAAAGGTCTCCGGATCGCCCGCCATCAGCGCCTCTCGCGTGTCGAAATCCGTTCGTACGACGAGAGTTCCTCCGTCCTCCCAGAGCCGGGCGAGAAGCTTCTTCTGGACACGGAACGCGGGCGTGCCGTGGCAAAGACCCTCCTCCACCCCCGGCAACCGCAATGCAACCCGACGTACCGTTTCGAACGTCACCGGTCGAGATTTCGAGTCTCGTCCCCGACCTCTCTTCAAACGAGTCAAACTCGAAATCCCTCCCTTACCAAGCTCCCCTCGACGGCAAGAGTAACGCCGACGGACGCGGTTTCGAGAAACCGAGAGAAACCCGAGAACGGCGGCGACCGTACGAAGGTTCAATATGTCTCGAAAGACAGCGATGCCGCGCGACGCTCGTCCGGGATTGTGGTTCGAGCAAGCCGCTCAGGACTTGCGATACGCGATTCGCGCGCTCGCGAAGAGACCCGGGTTCACGGCCATCGCCGTTCTGACCCTCGCGCTCGGAATCGGAGCAACGACCGCGATCTTCAGCGTGGTGGATGCGGCCCTGATCGAGCCCCTCCCCTACCCGAGCTCGGACCGGCTGGCGCTCCTTTGGTCGGAGTTTCGTTCCGGCGGGCAATCGCGCGTGCCGGCGTCGGGCCATGAGCTCACCGAAATCCGCCAGCGGAGCCGGATGCTCGCCGAGGTCGGCGGAATCTGGGTCGCCAACGGATCTCTGACCGGAGAAGGAGAGCCCGAGCAGGTGCGCACGGCGTTCGTCACCGCGAACTTCTTGAGCGTCCTGGGTGTGAGCCCGCAGCTTGGCCGGGTCTTTACCGCTTCCGAAGAGGGGCCCGGCTCTCCGCGGGTTCTCGTCATCAGTGACGGCCTCTGGCGCCGCCGTTTTGGCGCAGATCGGAGCATCGTCGGCAGGACCATTCGACTCGACGGCCAGGCCAGTCAGGTCGTCGGCATCATGCCGCCGCGCTTCGAACTGATTTTTCCGGGAGACGCGAGCGTGCCGTCCGACGTCGCTCTCTGGGTTCCCTTCCGCGACGACATCGCTGCTCTGCCTCGAGACCTGAGCTACCTACGGATGATCGCGCGGCTGAAGCCTCAGGTCCGGCTCGGCGCCGCGCAGGCGGAGGTCACGGCCATCGCCGCCGCTCTGCGCTCCGAGTTCCAGGAATACGCGAGACAGGGACTCGATCTCGATCTGGTGCCGCTTCACCGCGACGTCGCGCGCGACATCCGCCCCATCCTGCTGGCGCTCTTCGGGGGTGTCGCGATGGTCACTCTGATCGCGTGCGCCAACGTCGCCAACCTGCTCCTCGCGCGCGCCACGAGCCGTGGAAAAGAGGTCGCTCTTCGAAGCGCGCTCGGGGCCTCGCGATCCCGTCTCGCGCGGCAGTTGCTGACGGAGAGCATGCTGCTCGCTCTGCTCGGCGGAGCCCTGGGGGCGGCCATCGGCGGAAGCGGACTCCGGCTCCTTCTCGCGATCCGCCCCGCGGGCCTCGCCCGCATTGACGGGGCGGGACTTCACCCGGTCGTCCTCGCGGTCACGCTTCTGACTTCTGTCGGCACCGGGTTGCTCTGTGGTCTGGCGCCCGTCTTTGCCATTCGGCGGCGGGAACCGGCAGAGGTCCTCCACGAGCGAAGCGCCGGCGCGTCCCAGAATCGCCGCCTTCAAGGTCTGCTCGTTGGCTCTGAGGTCGCGCTGGGATTCGTGCTGCTGGTGGGCTCGGGACTCATGGTCCGCAGCTTCGTCGGACTCCTGGCTGCAGATCCGGGTTTCCGCGCCAACGGCGTCCTCACCTTCCAGATCGCGCTCCCCGAAGCGCGCTACCCGGACGACTCGTCCCGCCAGCGCTTGTTTCGCGGGTTTCTGGAACGAGTGCGGGCGATTCCGGGCGTCCAGAGCGCGGGCGCGGTATCGCACCTTCCCCTGGATGACGATCCGAACTGGTACGAGAGCTACGCACCCGACGGCGCTGCCCCTGATTGGAAAGCCGAGTTCGCGGACCACCGATCGACGTTGCCCGGATATTTCCGAGCGATCGGAGCCACGCTCGTCGAAGGACGCGACTTCGCGCTCACCGACGACCGCGAGCATCCCAACGTGATCGTCGTGGACGACTCTCTCGCCCGCCGGACATGGCCGGGTCAGAGCGCGCTCGGCAAGATGCTCCGAGTCACTTTCATCCACGAGGGCTCCTTCGACGTCACCCGCGCCGAAGTCATCGGCGTCGTGCGCCACATCCGCTCTCATGCCCTGGGGTCGGACGGCCGGGCTCAGGTTTACGTCCCATACCTCCAGAGCGCGCGCGTCCAGCTCGGTTTCGTAGTGCGATCGGAGACACCCCCCTCCGACCTGCTCCGTCAGATCCGACGCGAAACAGCGGGAATCGATCCCGAGCTCGCCCTCTCGAAAGTTCGAGGACTCTCCGACTACGTGGACGCCGCTCGCCACTCGATCCGTTTCACGATGGTGATCGCCTCCGCGCTGGCAGGGTTGGCCCTCCTGCTCGCAAGCATCGGAATCTTTGGCCTGGTCTCCTACACGGTCGCCGCGAGAACGAACGAGATCGGTGTCCGGATGGCTCTCGGGTCCGGAAGGTCCGCGATCCTCTGGATGATGCTCGCGCAGATCCTTCGTCTGACCGCCGCGGGGCTGGCGGTGGGGCTCGTCGCGTCGTTCGGGCTGACCCGTTTTCTTTCAGCCCTTCTCTACGGCGTCCAACCCCAGGACCCGGCCACGCTCGCCGCAGCGGGCGCCGTCCTGGCGACGGCCGCCCTACTGGCGGCGTGGATTCCGGCGAGGCGGGCGACGCGTGTCGATCCGATGGTCGCGCTGAGAAACGAGTGAGGGACGAGGAGCAATCGCCGGAAAGCGATCTAGCGAGCCGGGTTGACCGGTTCGAGGTCGGCGGCGCTGCGGGCAAACCAGGCCTGATCCTCGAAGAGGTTGTTTCGGATCCGCATCCACTGGTCCGGAAGCGTCTTCGCCAGCGTCTCGCCGGGGAGACCCTTGGCCATTTCGGCGAGCCTTTTGAGCTCGAGCGATTCGAGCTCGAGAAAGCGTGAGTCCAGCTTTTCTCGGATGCGTCTCGCGAGTTGCTCGAGCCTCGCGGCGAGAGCTCTCTGCCGGGCATAGTCCCACGGTCGATTCTCGAAGATCAGGCGATCGATTGCCGTGATCTCCTCCCGGTATTCCGCGGCGGGAAGGACGATGGTTTTCGGCGCCGCATCGCTGAAGTCGGCATCGCCCCGGCAAGCCCAAAGACTCGTGGCGGCGAGAGCGACGATCGCCAGGAACCTCAGAGGTGACCAGGCTGTGTGCGCTTCTCGACAGAACAAATTTCAACGGCTCCGGAGGCGTCGCGCCGCCTCCGAACGCATCCGCTGCATCGCGTCGGTCTCCTGTCCGGAGAAGCGCTCGTCCTTCCAGGGATCCGCATGGAGGTGATAACCGTTGACTTCCCAGAAACCGGGCGGGTTCACGTCCAGAAATTCGAACGAGCGAATCCACTTCGCGCTTTTCCAGAAGTAGAGCTTCGGCACGACGAGACGGCACGGGCCTCCGTGCTCGGGCGGAAGATCGTTTCCGTCGTGCCGGTCGGCGAGCAGCACGTCCTCGCCGCGCAAGTCGGCGAGAGGAATGTTGGTCGTGTATCCCTCGTGCGTGTGCGCCATGACTGCGACCGCTTCGCGCGACGGCCGCACACGGCTCAAGATTTCACTCACCGCGACTCCCTCCCATCGATTGTCGTAACGGCTCCAGCGCGTGACGCAGTGAATGTCCGAGCGGACCTGAATACGCGGCAGCTCGAGAAACTCCTTCCACGTCCAGGAGGTCTCCTTTTCCACGAGCCCGTAGCAGCGAAAAGTCCAGGTCGCGAGATCGACTCGCGGGGTTTCACCGTAGGTCAGCACCGGCCACTTCTGAGTGAGAACCTGACCGGGTGGAAGGCGAGGCTCCGGCATCACTT
This sequence comes from Thermoanaerobaculia bacterium, assembly GCA_036518075.1. GTDB lineage: Bacteria > Acidobacteriota > Thermoanaerobaculia > UBA5066 > Gp7-AA6 > DATDNV01. The sequence goes on along the minus strand of DATDNV010000106.1, from coordinate 73 downwards.
CAACCCGCTGACCTGATACAGGTCGTGGAGGATACGTCGGTAGGAATAGACGTAGGACTTGCCGTCCGCCGAG
>DATDNV010000105.1:0-3526 GCA_036518075.1 Thermoanaerobaculia bacterium | reverse complement strand
GTTTCGATCACGCACGACAGCGGGCCGCCAACCGGCGTGGACATCACGCTTGTGACTGTCCCTCACTGGAGCTGCGACAGGGAGAAGGTCATCTCGCAGGAGCCGACGCTCGAAGACCTGGAGGCGAAGGAGGCCGAAAGAGACCGCACACGGGATTCGTGAGATCGGCGTAGGAAATGCTTGCGATGCCGAAGTGGGTTTCGGGAGTTCGTCCCGTCCCACTAGTCTGGACCAGCTACCCCGACTCGCTCACGGCATTCTGCGTGCCGGCGCCAGCGCCTTGTGTTGATTCCCTAGCGGGACTTCGCAGCTCTCCCCTTCGCGTGTCCCTCGGCAATCGCCTTTTCGACATCGGCGATCTCGCGCGGCGCGTCGCATGAAAGGCACTCCATTCCCGACGGAGTCACGAGCACGACGTCCTCGATCCGGACGCCGAGATCGTTCCAGCGCGGATCGGGCGCCGCACCCGCAGGGATGTAGATGCCGGGCTCGACGGTGAGCACCATGCCGGGCACGAGCTTCGTCTGCGCGAGGCCGTAACGCGCGAGCCGGTCGACGCCCGGAGGGTACTGGTAGCTGCCGGCGTCGTGGACGTTCAGGCCGACCCAGTGGCTCGATCCATGCGGGTAGAACTTCTGGTACGCGCGCGTCCGCAGGATCTCGGCGCGGTCGCCCGTCAGGATGCCCAGGGAGAGCAGGCCGTCCACGATGACGCGCACGGTCGCGTCGTGGACCTCGTGGAAGGCCGCCCCCGGCTTGACGGCCGCGAAGCCGGCCTTCTGCGCCGCGAGCACGATCTCGTAGATCTTGCGCTGGTCCGCCGAGAAGCGGCCGGAAACAGGATAGGAACGCGTGACGTCGGACGCGTACATCCCGTACTCGCAGGCGGTGTCGTTCACGATGAACGTGCCGTCGACGAGCCGCGCGTCGTCGTTGACGTAGTGGAGGAGGACTCCGCTCGCGCCCGACCCCACGATTGGCGGATAGGCCATCCGCGCAGCGCCGCGCGCGAGGCACGTGCCGACCATCGCGGCCTTCAGGTCCCACTCCCCCCGGCCCGGGGCCACCTCCGCCATCGCGGCGCGGTGGGCCTCGGCCGAGATGCGGGAGGCGGCGCGCAGCAGATCGATCTCCGTCGCGTCCTTCACGAGCCTCATCTCGGCCAGGATCGGCGAAACATCCGCTACGGGCCTCGGCGCGAGCGCATTGGCGTTGCCGGCGTTCCAGGTCTCGAGGAGCTTTCGTGAGAAGTCCTCGTCCCCGCCCGACTCGTAGTAGAGAGCCTGACCTGAGGCCGCCAGCGCCGGCAAACGAGTCCAGAGCTCCGCGATCGGATACGCCTCCGCGTTGAAGTTCTTCTTCGCGCCCTCGACCCCTGCGCGCCGTCCCGTCCACTGCTCCGCCGCGAAGTCGCGCGGCCGGACGAAAAGGAGGAACCGCGCGGCAGATCCTCCCGAGGCCGGGATCAGCACGGAGACCGAGTCCGGCTCCGAGAGTCCCGTCAGGTACCAGAAGTCGGAGCTCTGCCGGTAGGGATCCGGGCTCGTCTCGACGGTCGTCTCGGCGGCCGCGTGGAAGACGGCGATCGATCCCGCAGGCAGCTTCGCGAGGAACCGCTCGCGATGCGCCGCGAAGAAGGACGGAGGAATCGCCGGCGGCGCCGAGCCTGAAGCAAGAGGAGCCGCGTCGGCGAGGACGAGACCGAGCAGAGCCACCGCTGCGATCATGAGCGCTCCTTTCGGGGCTGGCTACGAAGAGGATTCTATGGGCACGCCTCTGGTCTGGGAAGCCACGGCCGGCTCGTCGGAAACAGCCGGGCCCGCCGAGTTTCTTCGCCTTCGGAGGCGGAATGACGGGAACGAGGCAATCGGCTTACGTTCGCCGTTTGCGTGAAGCCTACGGGCTCCTTTCTCGATCCTCGCTCCTCGCTACCCGCTACCTGCTCCCTGCTGAGTGACTGAGGAAGAGCTTTCGGCGCCCCGCTCGGCCGAGCCCTTTTCCGACCGCGCGGACCGCAGCATCGCCGCCGCGGCGTAGGTCATGACCGCCACGACGAGCCAGCGCAGCGCGGTCAAGGGCAGCGACTTCACAATGAGCCCGGCGACGAGGACCGCCGGGATCCCTCCGAGCATGAGGCCGAGCGATGGCCCGACGCTGTAGCAGCCGGCGCGAATGAAGCGGATGCTGGCGACCGGCATCAGGAAGGCGCAGGCGCCCATCATGATGGGAAATGCCGCGCGCGGGTTCATGCCGAGGAGTGCCACGAGGATCATGCACGGAGCATAGAGCCCGATTCCGAGGGTGTTGAGCGCACCCAGGACGAAGATCACGGCGACCGCGATCCAGAACAACGGTCCGTGGAGACCGAGCGTCTCGCCCCCACCCGGAAACAGTCCCAGGTTCGTCATCGCGAAAAACGTGGCGGCGGCGAGCAGCGCGACGCCCATTCCGATCTGGATGCGCCTTCGCGGAAGACTCGCGACAACGCCGGCGCCGAGCCAGGCTCCGAGAATCGCGGCGGCGATCGTCGAGAACAGCGTCGGCAACTCGACGTCCACCGCTGAGATGAAGATGAACGCCTGCACGACGACCGGAATCGCGTGCCCGATGTTCAGGGTCCCCGGGATCTTCTCGTCGGGCACGACCCGCCGGAGTTTGAAGATCGAGGTCGTCGGCGCGAAGGATCCGATCCCGAGCGTGTCGAAGAAGTTCGTCAGGGTGCCGACCACGATCTCGAAGAGCGTCGGCTGGGCTCGATTCCCCTGGCGCGCGCGGCGGCGCGCGTCCGCGAACCAATAGGCCGCATAGACCGCTGTCAGGACGGCGAGCGCCGCGAGCAGCGCGACTCGGGGGTTCAAGCGCGGTCCATCCTAGACCAAGGGACTGTTAGAGTCTCGCGTCGATGCGGATCTCCCGAATCGCCGCCTATCGCGTCGAGCTCCCCTTGAGGGAAGGCCGCTACGCCTGGTCGGGCGGCAAGTCGGTCTCCGTTTTCGACTCGACTCTCGTGCGCGTCGAGACCGACACCGGCGCCGCGGGCCACGGCGAAGTCTGTCCGCTGGGTCCCGCGTATCTACCGGCCTACGCCGAGGGCGTGCGGGCGGGACTCCGCGAGCTCGCGCCGCACCTGATCGGCGAAGACCCGCGAGAGCTCGAGCGATTGAACCGGCGCATGGACGCGGTCTTCAAGGGTCATCCGTATGTCAAGGCCGGCGTGGACGTCGCCTGCTGGGACCTGCTCGGTCAGGCGTGCGGTCTTCCCGCGGCGGCGCTCCTCGGCGGGCGATATGGCGAGGACTTTCCGCTCTATCGCGCGATCTCGCAGGAATCGCCGGAGGAGATGGCGCGGAAGGTCTCGGGCTACCGGTCGGAGGGTTACCACCGGTTCCAGCTCAAGGTTGGCGGCGATCCCGAGGTGGATATCGCGCGGATCCGCGCCGTGCGCGCCGTGCTCCAGCCCGGCGACGTCCTCATCGCCGACGCGAACACCGGATGGCTTGCGCACCAGGCAATGCGAGTCGCGGGG
>DATDNV010000104.1:0-4026 GCA_036518075.1 Thermoanaerobaculia bacterium | reverse complement strand
CCATTCAGAGCTTCAACGAGCGGCGCTCCCTCGACTTTCATGCGTTCTATGGTTGTACCGACCAGGAGACGAGGCTGGCTCTGGCCGCGGCGGCGGAGGCGCTCGGCCGCAGGGATCAGGCTATGAATCTGAGGTCAGCCGTATGACGGTCGAGATTTAGGAACCGCTTTCTGCCGGCGAGCGGCGAATCCAGCGAACGATGCCGGAGAGGGCGAGGAGAATCGGGAACCCCTCCATCGGAAGCAGAAAGATCATTCCCGCTTCGCCGAACCCCCGAGGCGTCAGGGCCTCCGCCGTTCCTGCCAGGGCGCCGAAAAGCAGGATCCAGCTGAGGGCCGCCAGAGCGGCGGTGGCCCACCAGCGGCGGGCGCGAAACGCACTCCAGACGGCGAGAACCGAGAACGCGCACTGAGCCACGAACCCGGGAAGCAGAGAGATCTTGGGAGCCGCCAGCATGATCGCCGCGGCGGCGAGATACAGAAGCACCGCCTGGCCGATCGGATTCGTGAATGCCCAGCCGCGGATCTGCGATGCGGACAGGCTGCGCAGATTCTGCAGATCCGGCCGCAGGAGGAAATACGCGACGGCAGCCGAGGCCGAGGCGAAGAACGCAGCAAAGACGCCCTCGCCGAATGAGGAATCCGGAAGGTTCTTCGAAAAGATGCGAATCATGCCGATCGCACAAATCCACGCAAAAAGAACGAGCGGCGCGGCCGCGATCCGACGAAGCCATTTCATGGGAGACGCTTCGACCATATTGCCACGCAGAGGCGGGCCGGTCATCCGTGGGAGGCTTTGGAAACCGCGGGGCAAGTTCTCGTCGGCGGAAATGACCCGGCGAGAAATAGACTCATGGCCGTTGAAGCCGCGAAACGCTCCCTCCCGACGGACCGAAGGCCCACTCGAGGCCGGTCGCGAAGCGTACCGGGATCGCGACTTCACTCGGGCATTCGAATTGCTTTCCGAGGCGGACCATAAAACGCCGCTGGGAGGCGACGACCTCCAATCACTCGCTCTCGCCGCGGTGTTGATCGGCCACGAGGAGGAAGGAACCCACAGTCTCGAGCGCGCGCATCACGCGTACAGCGAGGAAGGCAAGCCGCTCGCGGCGGCGCGTACGGCGATCTGGCTCGCGCTACGGCTCGGCGCGCTCGGCGAAAAGGGGCGCGGGAGCGGCTGGCTCGCGCGCGGCAAACGATTGCTGGAGGAAAACGAGGAGGATTGCGTCGAGCGCGGGTACCTGCATCTCGCGACCGCGAGGCAGGCTCTCGAAGCGCGCGAGCTCGAGGCGGCGAGCGAAGACGCCGCGGCCGCTGCGCAGATCGGCGAACGGTTCGGCGAACCGGACCTCATCGCGCTCGCGAGAACGACCCAGGGCAACGTCCATTTGCACGGCGAGCGATTCGAAGAAGGGCTCGCGCTGCTCGACGAAGTGATGGTCGCGGTCGCGGCGAACGAACTCTCGCCCATGGTCACGGGAATCATCTACTGCAACGTCATCCACGCCTGCCAGCAGGTCTATGCCCTGGGACGCGCGCGCGAATGGACCAACGCGCTCAAGGCCTGGTGCGAGGCCCAGGCGAAATCGTTCCCCTTCACCGGAGTCTGTCTGGTCTACCGCGCGGAAGTCATGCAGATGAGCGGGGAGTGGTCGGACGCGATCGCCGAAGCGAGCCGCGCGGCGGAACGGCTGGTCCAATCCGCCGATCCCCGGATGGCCGCCGCCGCCTTTTACCAGCAGGCGGAGCTCCATCGTCTCCGAGGAGAGCTCGCAGAGGCCGAGAAGGCTTATACGAGCGCGAGTCGATGGGGCTGGGAGCCGCAGCCGGGCCTCGCCCTCCTGAGACTGGCGCAGGGACGGACCGAAGCGGCGGCCTCGGCGATGCGGCGAGTGGTCGGCGCGGCGACCGATCGGATGCAGCGCTGCCGGCTCATGCCGGCGCACGTCGAGATCATGATCGCAGCCGGAGATCTCGAGGAAGCGCGCCGCGCCGCGGCCGAGCTCGACGACGTGGCGCGGGCCTTCGACATCGAAGTGGTCGAGGCGATGGCCGCGCACGCTCGGGGAAGCGTGGCGCTCGCCGGCGGAGACGCGAGAAGCGCGCTCGAACCTCTTCGCCGCTCGTTCGAGATCTGGCAGCGGCTCGGGGCCCCCTATCTGGCTGCGCGCGTTCGGGTCGCACTCGCGCAGGCCTGCTTCTCACTCGGGGACGAGGACGGCTGCCGGCTCGAATGCGAGTCGGCCATGGCGGTGTTCCGGGATCTCGGCGCCAGGCCGGATCTCGACCGCCTGGAGGCGGCCAAGACCGTCGTCAGACCCGCCACACAGCCATCGCGACCCCATCGGTTGAGCGCGCGCGAGCTCCAGGTGCTGCGCCTCGTCGCGTCCGGCAAGACCAACAAGGCGATCGCCGCCGAGCTCTTTCTCTCCGAGAAGACGGTCGACCGGCATCTGAGCAACATCTTCGACAAGCTCGACGTCTCCTCCCGCTCCGCAGCGACTGCGTTCGCCTACGAACACTCGCTGATCTGACCTTTTCCGCCGCGATGGGGGAAATTCCCCATGCCGCGGCGGCCCGCAAATTGGGGTCTTCTCCCGACGTATCGCAGGTGGGCTCCGCCATACGTTTCACCCGGACAGAGAAATGGAGGAGCCATGAGAATCACGCATAAAGCATGCAAGCGGGCCGAGGCGGCCGAAGACCGGTACGACCGCCATCACCACTACAGGCATGAGGCTCCGACGGCCGTTCCGGAGAGCCGCGGGAATCCTCTCGTCGAGGAAGGAACTGCGTTTCTGAGCCTGACCGAGGCTGAAGAAATCTCCGCCTTCGCCTGCGCGGACGACGCGCCGCGGGAGCGCGAGACTTCCGAGACCGTTCCGGCGCCGCGAGTGGCCGAGCACTTCGACGTCCTCGTCATCGGCGCCGGACAGTCCGGGCTCTCGGTCGGCTACCACCTCGCGCAGAGCGGCCTTCGGTTCGCGATCCTCGACGCCAACGAGCGCGTGGGCGACACCTGGCGGCGGCGCTGGGATTCACTCCGGCTCTTCACGGCCGCGCGCTGGGACGGCCTCGTGGGGATGCCGTTCCCCGCCCCGCGTTTCTCGTTTCCGACCAAGGACGAAATGGCCGACTACCTGGGGTCTTACGCGAAACGTTTCGCGCTTCCGGTCATCCCGGGTATCCGGGTCGAACGGCTGCGGCGCGAAGGAGGCCTCTACGTCGCGGAGGCGCGGAGCCGGGTCTTCACCGCTTCGCAGGTGATCGTGGCGATGGCGACCTACCAGAAGGGACGGATTCCGCAGTTCGCGGCGGAATTGGACTCCGGCATTCTGCAGCTTCACTCGAGCGACTATCGAAACCCTTCGCAGCTTCGGCCCGGACCCGTCCTGCTCGTGGGCGCGGCCAACTCCGGCGCGGAGATCGCGCTCGACATCGCTCGCCGCAGCGGCCGCGGAGATCCGGATTTCGCCCCGGTTTACCTGGCCGGCCGCGACACGGGCCATGTTCCCTTCCGCATCAACGGCCTCTTCGCGCGGCGATTCATCGCTCCCCTGGTCCTTCGTGTCATTTTCCACCGCATCCTGACAAGGGACACGCCGATCGGACGAGCGCTCCGGCCGAAAATGGTCTCGCGAGGCTCGCCGCTGATCCGCGTCCGCCCCGAAGAGCTGCGCGCGGCGGGCATCCGGCGTGTCGCGCGCGTCGCGGGCGTGCGTGAGGGGCGGCCGCTGCTCGACGACGGGCGCGTGCTCGACGTGTCCAACGTGATCTGGGCGACGGGGTTTCACCCGGGATTCGAATGGATCGAACTTCCGATCGCGAAGGACGCGCACGGGGATCCCGTCCAGACGCGCGGCGTGGTCGAGAGCGAGCCCGGACTTTACTTCGTCGGACTGCACTTCCTCTATGCGTTCTCGTCCACGATGATTCACGGAATCGCGAGAGACGCCAAGCACGTCGCCGACGCCGTCGTCCGCCGCGGAAACGCATCTCGCGACGCGCGTCCGACGCGGACGAACGT
>DATDNV010000103.1:0-2664 GCA_036518075.1 Thermoanaerobaculia bacterium | reverse complement strand
TACCCTGCACCCTGCACCCTGCACCCTGCACCCTGCACCCTGCACCCTGCACCCTGCACCCTGCACCCTGCACCCTGCACCCTGCACCCTGCACCCTGCACCCCCAAAAAAAAGGCCCCGGCGAACCGGGGCCTAGCACGCGAACCTTGCGGAGAGTCTTTAGAAGCGGACGAAGGCGGAAACGCGATAGTTACGCGGAGCCTGTAACGCGGTGCGCGTCGTCGGCTGCCCGAAGAACTGGAACGGATTCGCGAGGCTGAAGTTGGGGGTCACGCTGACCAGGTCCCCTCGGGAGACTTTCTGCTGGTTGGTGACGTTGAAGATCTCGCCGCGAACGCCCAGCTCGAGCGGACCTGTCACGAGCGGAATCGAGGTGTTGCCGATCGGCAGGAAGCTCGCCTCGAGCGAGAAATCCAGCTGATACGTGCTGGGAGTGCGAGACGAGCCGCGCGGGTCGTAGAAGTAGGTGTAGGTGCTGCCGATCGGGGTCAGGCTCGTGCGCTGACGCTGGTATGGCACGCCGGATTGGTAGTTGAACACCGGAGCGGCGGTCAGATTCACGAAACCGAGTGGGAACGTGTAGGCCGCGAAGACGTTGAGAATGTGAGTCCGGTCGAAGGGCGCAAGGCCGTACTGGTTGTTGATCTCCGCGTCCGGGCACGGTTGGGTGAAGGTTTTGCCGGTCGCGTCCCGCAACGTGCAGGTCGAGCCCGGGAAGTCGAACAGCTGCGAGGTGTAGTTCGATGTGTTGAACTGGTTGCCGCTCGCGCGCGAGAGCGTGTAGTTGGCGAGCATCTGCCAGTGTTCCGAGAAGCGCTTGTCGAAAGTGAGCTCGACCCCCTTGTAGTAGCGCTGCGCCTGCGCGAAGTTGGCTGGCGTCTGGAAAAGGTTACCGTCCGGCTGCAGGAACTTCGCGTCGTCCACGACGTCGGTCGTCTTGCGGTAGATCCCGCGGATGCCGAACGCCATCGTATTGCCCACCTGCTGCTGGAAGGCGACGTTGAACTCATCGATGTAGGACGGGCTGAGGTCGGTGTTGGCTGGAGTATTGTTGCCGCCGACCCGCACCGACTTGTCGAAGACGAACTGAGTGCCGTCGTAGATGAACTGGTCGTAGTTCGCCTCCTGGGGCACACCGGCGAAGATCGAGTCGGCGATCGCCTGCACCAGGAACTGGTAGTAGCGGCCATAGGCGGCCGAAAGGAGCGTCTTTCCGTTGCCGTTGATGTCGTAGATCGCCGTCACGCGGGGCGAGATGTCGGTCGTGTCAATGACCGATTGGCCCAGGTCGCTCTTGGAAGTCTGGTTCTCGACTCGCAGACCGACGTTGAAGGACCAGTGATTTCCGATGCTGAACTTGTCGAGCGCGTATCCGCCCCAGATCTTTCCGGTAGAAACCGAGGGTCCGGAGATGAAGTCCTGACGAATGTCGCCCACGGAGAAGGCCGGGTTGGCGCGGTTATTTGGATCGTAGTCCGCGACGTAGTAGAGCGTATTGGTCGGATAGCGGAAGTCGGCGACCGACTTTAAGTCCTGATAGTCCACGCCCAGCTTGAACTGATGCGTGCTGCCACCGAGATCCTGGAAGATCGAGAAAGCCAGGTTGCCTTGTTTGCGCGGCCGCTCGACAAGGCCGACAAAGGTGGCGCCGTTGTAGTAGAGGTTGTCGGAGAACGAGAAGAAGGGCGAGCCGTTACCGAGATACGGTCCGACCGTGATGTTGCCGGACTGCTCGGCGTAGCGGGCCTCCCCCGTCACTCTCGACCCGAAAACGCCCGACCAGCTTCCCTGCTTCAAGCAGCCGACGCCGGAACAGGCGTTCTGCGCTTGAGCGGTCAGCGCCTGCAGCTCCGCGGACGCTCCCCAATAGTCCACGATGAAACCATCGATCGGATCGCTGTTGAACTGCACCGTCAGAAGGTGAGAAGGCGTGAGCTGTCCCGTCAGCTTGCCATCCCAGAGCTGGACGTTGACGTGGGGAACGGCGCTCTGCCCGGTTTCGTCGGGATGGACGGTCGAGACCTGCGTCTGAACCGCCGAGCGGATCTGATTCTGCGTTTCATAAGTCCCGAAAAACCAGATGTGGTCCGGCCAGATCGGCCCGCCCAGCGTGTAGTTGTAGTCGGGCACGCTTCGGTCCGTCTTTTTGCGAGCGAAGGGAGCGCCGTTGATCGCGTTGTTCCCCTTGTTCTGTGCGTTCCAGCTGTCGTTGGTCCAATAGACCTTCACCGAGCCAGCAAACCGGTTGGTTCCCGACTTCGTGACGACGTTGACGACCGCGCCTTGGGCGCGGCCGTACTCGGCCGAGATCCCCGTCGTTGAGACCGCGACCTCCTGAATCCCCTCGAAGTTGAAGTTCTGGCCGAAGGTGCCGGTCGTCACGTCAGTCGTGTCGACGCCGTCGAAGAGATAGAGGTTGTTGCCGGAAAGCGCCCCGTGAGAATTCGGGTTGCCGCTTCCGGTCGGGTTGGTGACCCCCGGCGCGAACGAGACCAGGTTTTGGTATCCGCGCGCGACCGGGATTTTCTCCGTAAGCGTCGAAGAGACCACCGTCGTGTCGGAGGTATTCGTCTTGTCGACGAGAGGCGCCTCGCCGGAGACGACAACCGATTCGGCGACCTTCGCGACCTTCAGCGCCGCGTTCACCAGGGTCGTCTTGTCGGG
>DATDNV010000102.1:0-3748 GCA_036518075.1 Thermoanaerobaculia bacterium | reverse complement strand
AAATTTGAGCCGATTCCCATCCCCCTCGTGCGCAAATCGCCTCCCGCGGTGGCCGGCGATCATCCGTCGGGAAAAGCCAGCGGACACATCGTGTTCACGCGAGACGGTGTGGTTGCGCTCGGAGCCGACACGACCGTCATCGTGGATCTGGGCGCCGCGGAAGGAATCTCGCCGGGCGACTTCCTGACGATCTACCGCTATTCGACCGGACGCGAATACGGCGTCAAACCGCTCGGCACTTACTGGGTCAACGTTCCTCCGCCGCCGGGGACCGACGTTCCCCGGACTTACCTGGGCGAAGCCGCCGTTCTGATCGTCGGAGACCGCTGGGCGGTCGCGCGTCTGACCGACTCCTATCGGCTGATCGAAGTCGGAGACCAGGTCGAGATCAAGTAGGGAAAGAATCACCAGAGAAAATAAGGAGCGGCCGCGGCCGCTCCTTTTCTTTTTTGCCCGTCTCGAATCCCTCCTTGATGAGAGACGCGCCTTCCGCGTTCTGGCACGAAAAAAATTCTGATCGCGACTTGTCTCGATCGATCGACGATCGCGCGCGACGTTTCGACTGATGCGCGATGGTCTATCCGATGGAGTTGCGTTCTGCTAAGATCCAACGCCTTTCAGTCCTGATTTCTTTTTGCGGGGGGAGACATCGTGAATCTGGACGGCCAGCTTCAGCAGATCATCGAAGAGCTTTTGGCACACGGCATCTCACTCGACCTCGCAAAGAAGGAATTCGAAAAGAAATACATCGTCGGCGCCGTGCGCCGCTCCTCCGGCAACCTCGGACGCGCTGCGACGTCGCTCGGCATTCATCGCAACACGCTTCGCAACAAGGTGGGCATTCTGAACATCCGGCTTCCGCGCGAGAAGCACCGGGTTTCCCCGGAAATCACGAAGAAAAAGTGACATCTCGCGAACGCGAGATGTCATCCCGAGCAAAGCGAGGGATCTACTCCCGGGTTGCCGAAAACCCTGGTTTCACGATCCGAAAATTGGGCTCCGGCTGACTCGAATTACATATCTGGTCATCGCGAGCAGTTGTGATTTGGCTCACGACGAAAGCAGATTCCTCGTCGCTGTGCTCCTCGGAATGACAGCAGAGAGGGCGGTCCTCGGAATGACACAGGCGCGCAACGCCAACCAGTCGAGAGGCGATGATTTGACGTGGGCTGCTGAGAGCGGAGACTAAGAGGCTGAGAAAGCCGGTGAGAGCTACTTCGGTCCGTCCTTCTTCGGCGGCTCCTCGCCTTTGACGGAGTCTTTGAAGTTTCGAATGCCCTCTCCCAGGCCTTTGCCGAGCTGCGGGAGCTTACCCGCTCCGAAGATGATGATCACGATGAGGAGAATCAGGAGCAGTTCCGGCAGCCCGAGTGAGCCAAACATAGGCGCGTCTCCTTGGAGCGGCTAGCTTAACAGAGGGGGGCGAGGCGCGCTTCGTAGACGGCTCGGAACGCCCGGTCCGGCGGCGCAGGGCCGAGCAGCCGGCCGACGAGGGCGATCTCCCCGGGCAGGTATCGGCGGTAGGTGTCTCCGCGCCCCTGGGCGACGGCGCGCGCGAACGTGCCGCAGACCTTCCAGGCGCGCTGGAGCAGCACTCTCCTCAGCCGGCCCTCGAGCCCCTCCGTGTCGATCCCCAGCGCACGGGCGAAACGGCTCGCCTGGCGGCGACTGTCCGGCACAGTCATCCAATCGAGCGTCGAGCGTTCCCACAGCAGGGAAGCCAGGTCGTAGGAGTCGGGGCCCGACCGCAGGTCTTGAAAATCGATGAGAGCGACGCGGCCCTCCGACGGGAAGAGATTGTTCGCGTGGAAGTCGCGGTGACAGAGGACCCGGGGGTGGGTCTCGATCTCCCGGGCGAGCGAGTCGGCCCAACGGTCGTGCATGTCCCGGTGTTCCGGCGAAAGCGGCGCGCCGAGCCAGAGGTCAAACACGGCTTCGCGAGCGAGATCGAGCTCCCGGCGAAACGTCGCGGCGTCGAAAGGCGGGTTGATGGCCGGGTCGGGAAGCCCGGCGATGAGCGCGGCGGAATCGACCGCATGACCGAGCCAGACGTTCCGTTCTTCGCTCCGATCGGCGAACCGCGCGGCGAGATCGTGGCGCCCAAAGTCTTCGATGATCTGGTTGCCCATCTGGTCGTCGGCGATGAGCAGCGGGACCTGGAGCCGCTCTCGCAGGACGTCGCGGGCCGAGTTCCAGCGGAGCCGGGAATCGGCCTCCTCCGCGGGATAGACGACGCCGATGACCGAGGTCCCGTCGTCGAGGACCAGACGCAGATATCGGCGCCGCCCGACGTCGCCCGGGAGCACTTCCACTTCGCGAGGGAAATACCGCGCACGCCGGGCGAGCTCTTCCAGCCCCGGAAAATCGGATGGAATGCGCGGAGTGGTCACGCGAAGGTCGGGCGACTGCGGAACCAGGCGGGGTGGCGAATGTCTCCCCGTCGGCCGGTCACCCTCCCTCCTGCCTTATCCCTTGGCTTGGGTCAACAGAATCTTCTTGATGTGGACCGGACTGTTCGGCAGATCCTTCGCGTTGCGCGGAGCGCTCACGATCTTGTCGGCGACGTCGAGACCCGAGATGACTTCGCCGAAGGCCGTGTACTGCCCGTCGAGGAAGGTGGAATCCTTGACGACGATGAAGAACTGGGACGAAGCGGAGTTGGGATCCTGAGCCCTCGCCATCGAGACGATGCCGCGCTTGTGGGAGACGTCGTTGAACTCCGCCTTCAGGCGAACCTCCTTGCCGCTGACCACGTTTCCGCCCGTGCCGTACGGCCGCCTCGGATCCTCGGGCGTCGTCTTCGTGTTGGGGTCGCCGCCCTGGATCATGAAGCCGGGGATGACGCGGTGAAAGAAGGTGCCGTCGTAAAAACCGGCAGCGGCCAGGTCGACGAAGTTCTCGACGTGCTTGGGAGCCTTGTCGTAGAAGAATTTGATCGTGATGTCGCCCGCGTCCGTCTGGAGAGTCGCCAAGGTATTGGCGTAGTCGCGTACCGTCATCTTCTTGTCCTTTCTGGGGGTCTTGGCGGCGGCTCCGAGGAGGAAGGGAACGCAAAACGCGCTTGCGAGCGCGAGGGCGAATGCGGCTTTTCTCAACGGGACCTCCTTTTCCGGCAAATCCGCGCAACGATAACACGCAGGGTCCTTCCGAATTCCGCGTCGGCCGAGTGACGCCGCGAGCCGCAGGGATAGGATCGCGCAGATGCAGGAATCCGGTCCGATCGATCGCGCTCCCGAGCGGGAGGTCGAATTCCCGGCAGGCATCCGCGCCGACGTCGCGATCGTGGGCGCCGGCGTGATCGGCTGTTCTCTGGCTCGAGAGCTCGCGGGACGCGGCCGCGAGGTTGTGGTGATCGACCGCCGCCATCCCGGAGCCGAGGCTTCGAGCGCGGCGGCCGGTCTGCTCTCTCCTCAGAACGAGGCTCGGGGGCCAAACCCCTTCTTCGATCTTGGCCTCGAAAGCCGGGAGCTCCATGCCTCTCTGGCGGAGGAGCTCGCCACCGAGACGGGACTCGCCGTCGGCTATCGCCGCTGCGGCATCCTGCGATGCACATTCGCCGAGGAAGGCAGGCTGTGGAGGGAGTTCGGCTGGCAAGCGGAGTCGGCCCTCGGCCTCGAGGCAGCCGACCGAGGTGCGGCGGCAAGGTGGAGCGCGGGGCGAGTCAGCCCTCACGTCTCGGAGAGTCTTTTCTTTCCGAACGAGGCGATTGTCGACGGCGCTCGCTTGACGCACGCCCTCGCTCTGTCGG
>DATDNV010000101.1:0-5986 GCA_036518075.1 Thermoanaerobaculia bacterium | reverse complement strand
AACGCAAATCACTGAAAAGAAAAACCGCCTCGGCGGCACGAGGCGGTAGGTGGCGGAAGCGTGTGGGAATCGAACCCACCCGTCCCGGCATAACCGCGACGCCGACGGATTTGAAGTCCGCGAGAGCCACCAGGCCCCATGCGCTTCCGGCGGCGGATTATCTCAGCAGGGGGGTCATTCGGCGTGGTACGCTTTACCTCTCCGATCCCTCCGACGGCCTACGCCTACCAACCGGTCCGCGCCCGTCGCCGGCCTCGGCAAGAAAGGGTGCGCCATGGCATCTGTCACGCGATCTTGGAACTGTAGAAACTGCGGCAGGTCGAACAACAGCGCGGTAGAGCTCGACGGAACGGTCACATGCGAGTTCTGCCGGCGCATCACCCGCATCCAGCCGAGCCGTCATCGCGGCGGCGAGACCGCGGGCCAGCTGTCTCGCACTCCTCAGCGTTCGCAGCAGCCGTAAGCGCGATCTGGTCGCCCGACTCGGGGACCACCGCTCTCGCCGCCCCGAGTGGAAGCCCGGCGAACCGGTCTCTTCCCTCCTCGACAATCCCCCTCTCCCGGAGGCCCGTGTATTGCATGAAGTCTCTCCATTCATGGAGCGGCTCATGAATCCCGTAGGCGAAGAACCCCGCGCAAACAGCGGCGTTCGCGGCGACGAGCTGACTCGGGGCCGGGGCGGTCCGGGTGATGGCAAGACGAAGCTGTCGCGGGGCCTCGAGCCCCCCGAGACGAGGCGCGCAGTCATTGACCAGTTCTGCGATCGGTTTGCCCACGGCTTCGACGAGACGGTGGGCGAGATCGAGTCGATCCTCGGCGTGCGCCCAAAGACGTGACGCGCAGTGGAGGAAAGCCGGCGAACTAATCAACCCGCGAGCGCGCGGCCGCGTCAGTACCGTCCCCCGACAGGAGCGGGAATCGCGTCGAGCTCGGCGAGCTCTTCGGCCTCGAGATCGATCGCGGCGGCTCCGACGTTTTCCTCCAGGTACTTTCGCCGCTGAGTCCCGGGAATCGCAAGGACGTGCTTTCCCTGCGCGAGAAGCCAGGCGAGCGCGATCTGCGCGGCCGAAACTCCGCGCCGCGCCGCCACGGAACGCACCGCCTCGACGATCCTCTGGTTTTCCGCCACTTCCTTCTCGCGAAATCGCGGCAGTGTCGAGCGAAAGTCGTCCGACTCGAAACGGCGATCCGAAGAAATGGCGCCGGTCAGAAATCCCCGACCGAGGGGAGCGAACGCGACAAACGAAACGCCGTGCGCGCCGCACCAGGGCACGACGTCGGCGAGGTAGTCGCGCGTCCAGAGTGACAGCTCGGACTGCACCGCCGTCACGGGATGGATGCGTGAGACCCGCTCGAGATCGGCGACCGAAGGCTCGGAGATGCCGAGATGCCGGACCTTGCCCGCGGCGACCAAACCCGCCATCGCTTCCCACGTCTGCTCGACAGGAACTTTCGGATCGATCCGATGGAGGTAGTAAAGATCGATCGTGTCGATTCCGAGCCGCTGCAGAGATCCGTCGCAGGCCTCGCGAATGTGCTGTGGGCTGCCATCGCGACCGAAGCGGTACGTCGCCTTGTCCTCGACCACGAGGCCGGCTTTCGTCGCGATCAGGACGTCGGCGCGCCTTCCGCCGAGCGCGCGTCCGACGAGCCTCTCATTGGTGAACGGACCGTAGACGTCGGCTGTGTCGAAGTGATCGACTCCGAGATCCAGCGCCCGATGGATGACCTCGATGGCCGCGGATTCGTCGACCGAATAGTCCCGATAGCCCCAGCTGAATCCCATGCAGCCGAGCCCGACCGGAAAAACCGTTTGGGGCGTGCTGCCCAGCCGCCTCTTCACGCCGACACGATATCAATGGCCTGGCTTTTGGGAGCCGGACCAAGGTCTCGAAGGACTTGCCGAAACGAGCGAGCGGGATCCGGCGTCAATTGGTTGACGCCCTTTGGGCGCCGGCGTATAAGTTCCAGCTCGCCCCGGAGCGGCCGTGAAACACTGGAAAGAGACATCCGAGATCTTCGCGCGGGCCGCCCAACTCCAGGAGGCCGGCGGGAAGGTCGCCATCGCGACCGTCGTGCGCATCGACGGTTCGGCCTATCGTCGCCCCGGCGCCAAGTTCCTCGTGGACGCCGAGGGCGGCGCCTCCGGCAGCATCAGCGGCGGATGCCTCGAAGCGGACGTCCGCGAGATCGCGCTGCGCGTCATGCGTGAAAACGCGCCGGCTCTTCTGCACTACGACACCGGATCCGACGACCATTCGGTCTGGGGGCTGGGACTCGGCTGCAGCGGCGCGATCGACGTTTTCGTTCAACCCGTCGGCTCGGACACGTTCGGGGCGATCGAGCGCGTCCGCGAGCTTCTCGCGGGGGAACGCCCGTTTGCCGTCTCCACCGTCATCGGAGGACCGGCGCCGGTCGGATCCGTGTTCGTCGTCGAGTCGGACGGCGCGAGCACGGGATCGACGAGCGACGCCGCCCTTGGCGAAGAGATCGTTCGCCAGGCCTCGCAGCTGTTTACCCGGCGCGAAACGAAGATTCACACAGCCGGCGCCGCGGAAGTCTTCACGGAGGTCTTCGTTCCGCCTCCCCACGTGGTGATCTTCGGCGCGGGAGACGACGCGATTCCGCTGTGTGCCTATGCCGCGGACGTGGGCTTTCGCATTCTCGTGGTCGACCATCGCGGCGGCTTTTTGACCGCGCAGCGGTTTCCAGCGGCGACTCGGCTGTTTTCACTGCGGCCCGAGGACGGGACGAGCTCACTGCCGCTCGGTCCCAACGACTACGCGGTCGTCAAGACGCACTCCTTCGCGCACGACCGCGAGTGGGTTCGGCGCCTCCTGGCAGGCGGCGTCGCCTATGTCGGCGTCATCGGTCCTCGCGCCCGCACACGCAAGCTCCTCGATGAGATCGGAGTCTCCACGACCGACCGGATCTTTGCGCCCGTGGGTCTCGACTTGGGCGCCGAAGGTCCGGAGCAGGTGGCGTTCTCCATCGTCGCCGAGCTCCTGGCAGTCCGCTCGTCCCGCGATCCCGCGTCACTGCGGGAGAAACAGGGAACGATCCATGCCGGCTGAGGCGCCGGGCTCCGTCGCCGGCGTCGTCCTGGCCGCGGGAGCGTCGACCCGGATGGGCCAGAACAAGCTTCTGTTTCGACTCGGAGGCGAGACCCTCATCCGCCGGACGGTCGCGAGCGCGCTTTCGGCGGGGCTCGATCCGGTCATCGTCGTCCTGGGACACGAAGCCGAGAGAGCGGTCACCGACCTTGCGGGCCTGTCGATCGTTCCCGTCTTCAATCCCGAGTACGCGCGAGGAATCAATCGCTCTCTGAAGATCGGGATCGCGTCCGTTCCCGAAGAGGCAACGGCGGCCGTGGTGATGCTCGCCGACATGCCGATGGTGACCGATCGCATGGTGTCCACGCTCGTGGAGCGATTCCGAACGTCTCACGCCCCGATCGTCGTCTCCGACTACGAGGGCGTCCAGGCGCCTCCCACGCTCTACAGCCGTTCCGTTTTCTCCGAGGTCGGCGCGCTCGAGGGCGAGGGCTGCGGCAAGCAGGTCGTGCGCCGCCACGGGCCGGAAGTCGTGAAAGTCTCGTGGCCGGCCGGGGCGCTCACCGACGTGGACCGTCCCGAAGACTACGAGGGCGCGAAGCAACGAATGGGAGCTGGGAGGGCGGATGCGTCATGACGTTCTGATTCTCGCCGCGGATCTCGTCCGACGTGAGGAGCCTTTCGTCATCGCGACCGTCGTGCGCCGACAGCCCTCGAGCTCCTCCCAGTCGGGAGACACCGCCGTGATCACCGTGGGCGGAGAGTTTCGCGGCTGGCTCGGCGGAAGCTGCACGCAGCCCACGGTCCTTCGAGAGGCCAAGCGCGCGCTCGCCGACGGAGAGCCGCGACTGATCGCGCTCTCCCCCGACCCCGCGGCGGATCAGCGTCCGGGAGTCGTCCCGTTTCCGATGACGTGCCATAGCGGAGGCAGCGTGGAAATCTATTTGGAGCCGGTTCTCCCCCGTCCTCGCCTGATTCTCTTCGGAGTGTCGCCGGTCGTGCGCGCGCTGTCGCGTTTGGCCAAGGCCATGGAGTACGCCGTCGACGTCGCGGACCCCGCGGCGGACCGAACGACATTTCCGGAAGCGGATCGCATCGCGGCGGACCTGCGCAAGCTCGAACCGCCGGCTCAAACGCGCACGTTCGCCGTCGTCGCGACGATGAGCGACGCGGACGAAGACGTGATCGAAGCCGCCCTCGCCTTGAAGCCCGATTACCTCGGCGTCGTCGCGAGCGCGAAGCGCTTCGCCCCGATTCGCGAAGCCCTTCAACGCCGCGGCGTCTCCGCCGGAACTCTGGACCGGATTCAAACGCCCGCGGGCCTCGACATCGGCGCGCGCACGCCCGAAGAGATCGCCGTCAGCATCCTGGCGGAGATCATCGAGACGAATCGGCGGGAAGTGCGCGAACGCGAATCCGGCGAGCCGGAGCTGACCGCCGCCCAGGCGACCGATCTCGTGTGCGGCATGACGGTGGAAATCGTCACGGCCCGTCAAAGCGCCGAGGTCGGAGGCCGCGTCTACTACTTCTGCTGCGGCGGATGCCGCGAGCGCTTCCTCGCCTCGCCGGAACGCTACCTTTCCGAGGCTGGCTCCGGGGGCAGGCGGTGAAGGCCGAGATTTGCGAAATGCAGGAGGCGATGGAGCGTGAGGGCTACGTCGCCGAACCGGAGATCGCGACCGCCGTTTATCTCGCCAGGGAGATGCGCAAGCCTCTGCTGATCGAGGGAGACGCGGGTGTCGGAAAAACGGAGATCGCCAAGGTCCTCGCGCGGATGCTCGGCACCGAGCTCATCCGCCTGCAGTGCTACGAAGGGCTCGACGTCGCAACGGCGCTCTATGAGTGGGATTACCCCCGGCAGATGCTTCGCGTGCGCATGGCGGGCGACGCGGTCGACCGCTCGAGTCTCGAGGGCGAGATCTTTTCCCGCGACTACCTTCTCGAGCGGCCGCTCCTGAAAGCCATCACGCGGGCGTCCGGGCCGCCGGTCCTTCTCATCGACGAGATCGACCGCGCCGACGACGGATTCGAGGCGTTCCTTCTCGAGATCCTTTCCGATTTTCAGGTCACGATCCCCGAGCTCGGCACGATCCGGGCCGAGCATGTGCCCCACGTCATCCTCACTTCCAACCGCAGCCGCGAGATCGGTGACGCGCTGCGGCGACGCTGCCTCTACCTCTACATCGAGCATCCGACCTTCGCGAAAGAGATTCGCATCATCCGATCCCGAGTCCCGGACGCGGGCGAGCGCCTCGCCGCGCAGATCGCTCGGTTCGTCGAGTCTCTCCGCGACAGGCGTCTCGCCAAGTCTCCCGGGGTCGCCGAGACGATCGACTGGGCGCAAGCGCTCGTCCGTCTTCACCAGGATGAGCTCGACCCCGAAATCGTGAGCGCGACGCTGGGGTGCGTCCTGAAAGACCACAGCGACCTGCGCGAATTGAGTCACGAAGAGATCGCGACCCTTCTCGAGGCGGCGGGATGAAGGGCGGGGGCCTGGCGGTCCATCTGGCTTCCTTTGCGCGGGCTTTGCGGGAGCACAATGTCCCGGTCGTCTTGTCCGACGAAGCCGACGCGCTTTCCGCGCTGACTCTCGTCGACATCGCCGACCGCGCGGAGGTGCGCCGCGCGCTCGCCGCGGCGCTGAAGATCCGGCGGCGGGATCGACCCGTGTTCGACGAGCTCTTCGAGCAATACTGGCGCGCCTCTTCGCGCGACTCGTCCATTGCGCAAGCCGCGCGGACGCGCTCGGTTCCGCACGCGGCGACCCCCAAGCGCCTCGGCGCAGCCGGAAGCCGCAGCCTCGAGGGAGAGAGAGAAAGAGACGTCCCTCTCGGCGACACCCCCGCTTACAGTCCCGATGCGCTCCTGCGCCGGAAGAATTTCGAGGAGTGCGCGCCCGGCGAGCTCGTCCGGATGGAGCGGATCCTGGCGAG
>DATDNV010000100.1:0-9165 GCA_036518075.1 Thermoanaerobaculia bacterium | reverse complement strand
CACTCCCGCGGCGCAACGATCGAGAGGTACTACATCGAGGCGAAGCCCGGACCGCTGGTGATCCGCGCGGGCGCTTTCGGAATGCCCCTCGTCGCGAGCGAAATGCTCTGGGACCGGGACATTCAGACTCCCGGCCTTTCGCTTGCCTGGCAAGTCCCGACCGGAAGCTCGACGTTGACTCTCGCCGGCGCGGGCTTCTACGGTCCTCAGCGAAACAGCGACCAGACCCGCATCTGGGTCGGGCAGGCGGTTTGGAGAACTGGCGACCCCGACCATTTCTCCCTCGAGGCGGCCGCCTCCTACTGGCACTTCGAGCCGGAGAATCTCGATCCCGGCTACATCCGACAGAATTATTTCGAGCTGGTCAACGGCCGGCCGCAATACGTCTCGAACTTCCACATCGCCGACCTACTCCTGCGCATGCGCTTCCCGCTGGGGAGCGTCCCGATCACGGTCAGCCTCGATGGAATTCACAACTTCGGGACTCGCGAGGAGGCGATCGGAGACGAAGACGCCTTCGAAGGAAGCATCGCCGTCGGCCGGCTGGGCAACCCGGGCGACTGGCGGGTCTTCTGCACGTTCCAATACGTGGAACGGGATGCGGTGCTCGGGGCTTACAACACCGATGACTGGTGGTTTCACAGCTGGTATCGCGGGGTGCGATCGGGCCTGGCCTTGACGATCCTCCCGCAAGTCTTCATCGAGGGAACCGTCACGTTTCAAAGACGGTTGGACTTGCGGGGAACGCTCAACCGGGTCACCGTCGACCTGGTGAAGATGTTCTGATGCTGAGGACGTCCTCCGTCCTTCGTTGACGTAGAATCCCTCCGCTCATGACCACCAAGTCGCTCGTCGCCTGCGTGGAAGATCTCTTTTTCCGTTCGAAGATCGATGCGACGGCGCGCCATCTCAACGTGCCGGTGCGTTTCATCGACGTCAAGGAGCTCGCGAAGGGGTCGAGCGGCCAGGAGACGGCAGCCGTGCTCATCGAGCTTTCCTCCAATGGCGCGCCGCTCGAAGCGGTCAAACGCATTCGCGAAAACCGGGATACCCGAGATTTGCCGATCATCGGTTTTCTCTCGCACGTCGACCGCGATCTCGCCCAGAAGGCAGCCGCCTCCGGCGTCACACAGGTGATGCCGAGAAGCCAATTCTCCGAGACTCTTCCGGACCTCCTGATGGATCTTCTGGCTCCCGGCACGAAACGGGAGGTCCAGGAGGAGCCGGAGCTGCCGGATGAATAGGTTCAACGTTCGATGTTCAACGTTCAAAGTTGAGGCGTTTTCAACCTTGAACCTTGAACTTTGAACTTTGAACCCTTGAGCATCGGATGAGCACTCGCCGGGATCTCATCAAGGGCGCGGCGATCCTTCCTCTCGCGGCACAGCTGAAATCGACCGGCGCCGGCTCGCGCCCGCTCGTCATCTCGTCACACAATGGAATCAAGGCGGTCGAGAAGGCCTACCAGATCCTCACGGGCGGCGGCGATCCGATCGACGCCGTGGTCTCGGGAGTGAACATCGTCGAAGACGATCCGAACGACGTCACCGTCGGATACGGAGGGATTCCGAACGAGGAAGGAGTCGTCGAGCTCGACGCCTCGGTGATGGACGGCCGAACGATGCGATCCGGCGCTGTCGCGGCCCTCCACAACATCAAGAATCCGTCCCAGGTTGCGCGCCTCGTCATGGAACAGACCAACCGGGTGATGATCGTCGGCGAGGGCGCCCTCCGATTCGCGAAGGCGCACGGCTTCACGGAAACCAACCTCCTGACCGAACGGGCGCGCAAGATCTGGCTCTACTGGAAGGAGAACCTGTCGACCAAGGACGACTGGGTGCCATCACCGGCGGAGGCGAAGGACCCGGACATCCTCTGGTACATCGACAAGTACGGCGACGAGGATTTCCGTCCGCAGGGGACGATCAACTGCGATTGCGTGACCGCCTCCGGCGACCTTGCGGGCGTGACCACGACCTCCGGGCTGTTCTTCAAGATCCCGGGGCGTGTGGGCGATTCCCCCATCATCGGAGCGGGTCTTTACGTCGACAACGAAGTCGGCGCCGCTGGATCGACCGGTTGGGGCGAAGGCAACGTCAGGGCGGTCGGGGCGCACACGGTGCTCGAGCTGATCCGCCAGGGAAAGTCTCCGCAGGAAGCTTGTCTCCAGACGCTTCAACGCGTCGTCGGCCTCGCTCACGAGCAGAAACGCGACGAGAAAGGGCGGCCGACCTTCGGCCTGAACTATTACGTCGTCACGAAGGACGGCCGCTATGCCGGGGCTTCCGTGTGGAGCGGATTCAAGAATCCCAAGGGCGAAATCCGGCCGGCGCAATTCGCGGTGTGCGACGCCAAAGGGCCCAGGCTCGAGAATTCCGCGTATCTCTACAAAAGGGATTGAGCGTCGGCTTCCGTTCCCCGTTTTGCGTCTTCGAAGGCTATACCAAATCTGATATAGCCGGCCGTTCGAGTCTGGAACCGGGATCGGAACACTCGCGACTCGTCGTTGAGGGAGAATACGGTCTTCTATGCGCTCGCCCCGGCGCGCCCTGGCCGATTGGTTCGTACACCTGATCACGCGGCCGCGCAGGCACTATCAGCGATTCGTCTACAACTTGCCCGACGTCCTCAAGGCGACGATTCAGCCCGCGGACGTTCTGCTGGTCGAAGGCGACCAACACGTCTCGCAGGCGGTCAAATACCTCACCCAGTCCACCTGGTCTCACAGTGCTCTCTTCATTGGAGACGCGCTCCTGCGGCGGGATCCCGAGACGCGCCGCAAGGCCCAACACCGCTTCGGACGCGAGGCCCGCTACCTCATCGTCGAAGCCCTCGTCGAACGGGGAGTCATCGTCTCTCCGCTCGTCAAATATCTCGACTTCAACATCCGGATTTGTCGGCCGATCCGTTTGCAGCCCGACGATCGGGAGATCGTCCTGGACTACGCGGTCTCCCGGATCGGATACACCTATGACCGCCGCAATTTCCTGGACCTGACCCGCTACCTGCTCCCCTTTCACCTGATCCCGTCACGCTGGCGGGAAGACGCGCTCCATTTCGGAAGCGGCCTCGCGACCGAAACCATCTGTTCCACGTTGATCGCGGAAGCGTTCGGGAAGGTGCGGTTCCCGATCCTGCCCACTCCCATCCGGCAGCCGCCGCGGACCCGGGGGGAACGCCTGCGGCAGCAGATTCTGGGGCGCCCGACGCGCCGCGCCTACAGCGGCCTGTGGCGGGCGCGCCACCCGACGCTCGCGGTGCCGCGGGACTTCGACCTGTCGCCCTACTTCGACATCGTGAAGTTCAACGCGCGGGACAGCGCCGCCTTCGACTACCGCAAGTGGACGTGGGAGGAGAAGACGAGTTGAGAAGACCTAGGAGCCGCCACGGCCTCCCGAGAGGATCGAGTTGACCGAATCGAGTCGGCGCTCCAGCACGCGCCGCAGTCTTCCCACTTCCGGGTCGGTCGCCGCGAATCGCACGCTGTCCCCCTGGAATTCGAACCGCATCACCGCGTCGCGGTCTTCGGCCACGACGCCGAGAAGCCCGGCCCGATAGGCGCGCATCCACTCCGGGGACGGTTCCGAATCGAGCCTCACTCGAAAATAGGTGCGTCCTTCGGTCGCCGGGCCCTCGCGCGCCGGTGCCTCCTGCGACAGGTAGACGCGATGGGTCGGCGGCGCCTCGCCCGGCCGGCGGCGAAGAGGCTTTCGGTATTGAGGACGTCGTGGAATGGGCTACCTCCCTGATCTGGATTCTGTCATAGGAAGGACTTAGGACGAAGGTGGCTCGCTCGCGGGCATGACATCTGAACCGGCCCGCTCCGCGGGCCAACTAACTTTTCTAAACCAAGAGCCCGACAGGCCGACCCTGCGCTCGGTTTAGAGATTTCTCGGCACCGGTCGCGAAGCGATCCCTCGGCGGAGACAGTCCCGTCCGAGAGGCCCCGCTCCGGGAGAAGCCCGCGGCTCGCGGCGTAAGGCCCCTGCCTCCCCGCAGAAGGAAAGTAGACAACCAAAGAATTAGTCAGGTCTTCGCCCCGAACGAACCGGCAGAGACGATGGTGAACTCGTCGGGGCGGACCCTTGCTCGAAACTCGGCGTCCGCTTCCTCTTTCGTGATCCGGGCGACGCGGGCTGGAAATTCGTCCAGGTAAGGGAGCCCCAGGCCATAGTAGAGGGCCGCGTCGATTCCGGAGGCGAGGCCGGAGTTGGAGCCCAGGTCGACCTTGAATTTTCCGATCCGAGAGCTCTTCTCATCCGAGAGCTCCTTCGGCTTGACGCCCGTCTTCAAAAACCGAGCGATCTCGTCGAGTGTCGCCCGGACCGCCGCCGAGCGGCTCTCCGGTTTGACCGTCAGAGTCACGGTGAACGGCCCCGGTAAGTGGCCCGCGTGGAAGCTCGAGTGGATTCCGTAAGTCAGCCCCTCCTTGTCGCGGACGCGCACGCCGAGCCGGGACGTCAAGGGAGACTGGCCGAGCGCGGAGTTGGCGAGCGTGCAGGGCAGGTAAGCCGCCTCCGAGCGGGTCAGATTGGAAGGAATGGCGAGGACTACGTCGGCGCTCGCCTTCTCCGGCATCTCGACTGTCTCCTGGCCCTGCGCGGGAGGCGGAATTCGGGGCTGCCGGATCTCCTCGGACGGTCCGGGCCGCCACGGCGAGAGCTTCTGGTCCAGCTGGTCGAGCACGCGCTTCGCCTCGACGTCCCCGACGACCACGAGCTGCAGCGTCGCGCCTCCATAGCAGCGGTCGTAATGCGCGATCAGGTCGTCTCGCTGCAGAGACTCGACCAGCGCGATCAGCTCCTGCCCGCGCTTGCGAGTCAGCGGATGACCCGGGGGATAGATCCGCCGCATCGCCGCCTCATAGGCGCGCACGGAGGTCTGATCCTGCTGCTGCTGGATCGATCCGACGAGGCGCTTGCGCTCCTTTTCGAGCTCATGAGGAGGAAAAGACGGCGTGGTCAAAATCTCGACGAGCCGGTCGAGCAGAAGCTCGGTGTGGCGAGACAGCGCGGACCCTCCGATGTCGACTCCCACGGGATCGGACGAATCCGAGGAGAACGAGAGCGAGGCGCCGCGGCTCTCCAGGTCCTCCGCGATCTCGAGCTTGGTGCGCCGCTGGGTCCCCTTGGTGAGCTCGCCCGCTGTCACGGCGGCGACGATCCGGCGTTCCGGCGGCGCGAAGAGGCCGCCGGCTCGAAGAGAGCCTGAAACGGCGACCGTCGGATTCAAATGATTTTCGAGAACGAAGAGCCGGGCGCCGTTGGCGAGCGTCCGCGAGGCGACCGCTTCCGCGTATGGGCGGCGGCCCTCGGAGGGGGCGTTCCGTCGCCTTGCCGTTCTTGCCGCCGCTTTCATCCCGGTTCTTCTTCGCGGCTCTCCGACGCCGTCGCCGATTCCGTTTTCGGGAGAAACAGCCCCACCGTGAGACCATCGTCGCGCAGATAGGTGTCCGCCACGCGGCGAATGTCCTCGCGAGTCACGCGCCGGATGATCGACGGATAGTCCGCGTACCACTCCCAGTTCGCGACCGCGATCGCCTCCGAGAGGGAGGCCGCGATCTGATCGGTCGAGTCGCGATCGAAGATCACCTCGGCCTCGATCTGGTTGCGCGCCTTCTCCGCCTCGGCTTCGCTGACGCCATCGCGAATGATCCGTTTCACCTCTTCGCGGACGGCGGATTCCACGGCGCCCTGATCGACGCCCGGCCGGATCGGAAGGAAGACCGAGAACAGGGCCGGATCGCGCAGCTGCCACGCGACGACGGTGATCGACAGCGCGAGGCTCTTCTCGACGAGCGCCTGATAGAGACGAGAAGTCATCCCGCCGCCGAGCACGTTGGCGAGCAGCGCGAGGGCGGGCGTGTCGGAGTCGAGCGCGCGCACGGACCGCCAGGAGAAAGCGGCCCAGGCGACTTGCCCGACGCGCCGAACGAGGAACCGGCGCTCCCCCTCCTGGGGAGGCTCGGCCGTGTAGACCTGCGGAATCGGACGGGGCGAGGCGGGGATGCGACCGAAGTGGCGGGCGACGAGCTCGAGGGCGTCCGTCTCCTCGAAATCGCCGATCACGAGCGCCGTCGCGTTATTGGGATAGTAGAAGGTGTCGTAGAACTCCTTCAGCCTCGCCGTGGAAACGCCCTCGATATCGCTGCGCCACCCGATCGTGGGGTGGTGATAGGGGTGCTCGCGAAACGCGGTGGCGAAACTCTGCTTGTAGAGCACCTGGAAGGGCGAGTTCTCTCCGCGCTCGAACTCGTTGCGCACGACGGTCATTTCCGGCTGCCGATCCTGATCTCGGAGGAGTGATCCCCGCATCCGTGACGCCTCGATGCGCATGGCGATCTCGAGCTTGTCGGACGGGAGCGTCTCGTAGTAGTTCGTGCGATCGAACCAGGTCGTGGCGTTGAAGCGTGCGCCGATCGATTCGAGGACCGAAGCGATGGCGCTCCCTCGGCGGCGATCGTACTCGGCGGTTCCTTTGAACATCAGATGCTCGAGCAGATGCGTTGCGCCCGTGTATCCCGCCGCCTCGTTGCGGCTCCCCACGTGGTAGACGATCGCGAAGGTCACCACGGGGGCGACGCGGTTCTCGAGCAGGAGAACCTTGAGCCCGTTCGAGCGCAGGCGAAACTCGCGGAATCCCGCTTTCTCCTTGACGAACTGGAAGGAGCGCGGTGCCGATGAGCGCGAAACCGACGGAGCGCGCGCGGGCGAACGCCGCCGGGAGAGTTTCACGGCCACTCAGCGGCCTCCCGCCACGTCCTCGCCTCCGTCAACCCCGATCACGTTGCCGGTGACCCAGCCCGCGCCGGGAGAGCAGAGCGCAACGAGCGCGCCCGCCACGTCTTCGGGCCGTGTCAGTCGCCCGCCCGGATGCATCCGTCCGATCCTCTCGATCATCCCCTCGTTGCCCGGAATCTTGCGCAGCGCCGGGGTGTCGGTCACTCCCGCCCGGAGGGCGTTGACCGCCACTCGATGCGGCGCAAGCTCGACCGCGAGCTGCCGCACGTAGGACTCCAGCGCCGACTTCGCCGCCGAAACCGCTCCGTAAGCCGGCCACACGACATGATCGCCCGCGGAGGTCATCGCAAAGACCCGCGCGCCCGGAGCGAGGAGGCCGGAAAAGAACAGATCCTGGGTCCAGTACACGAGCGAGCTCGCCATCACGTCCAGAGTCATCTCGAGCTGCGCTCGGACGATTGATTCCTCGCGAGTCGCCGCGAAGAAGGGCTTCAAAGTCCCGAATGCGAGCGAGTGCAGCAATACCGATACGCGCGACTCGGGCGGGCCGCTGCCACACCGGCGCGCGATCGCGGCGAGCACTTCGG
Organism: Thermoanaerobaculia bacterium; assembly: GCA_036518075.1. Taxonomy (GTDB): domain Bacteria; phylum Acidobacteriota; class Thermoanaerobaculia; order UBA5066; family Gp7-AA6; genus DATDNV01. The sequence continues at coordinate 1,838 of DATDNV010000100.1, read as the reverse complement.
CGCGCTTGGCGTCGTCGGCCGCGTTGACGTTGAAGAACTCGGCGCTCCGGCCCGCTGCCGCGATCTCGGCGGCGACGCGCTCCGCCTGCGCCATCGTCGCCTTCCGGTCGAGGTGAACTCCGAAAATGTTCCAGCCGGCGCGTGCCAGCGCGATGGCGCACGCCTCGCCAAAACCGGAGGACGCGCCCAGGATCAGGGCCCATGGGGACGTTGGGGCGGACAAAACGGCGCGCATCTTAACATCGAGAGTTCGCCGAGCCGCTCGGAGGAGGCGGGGATCCTCGTCGCCGGCGACACGATTGGTTAGACTCGCCGAGCGTGAAATCCCGCGAACGGCTCTTGCTGGCAGGAGCTCTTCTCTTGCTCGCCGTTCCCGTGTGGATCGAGCCCGCTGGATCCTGGCTCGGCGAACCGGATGAAGCGCGATACGCCGAGGTCCCTCGCGAGATGCGCGCTTCGCGCGATCTGGTGACGCCGCGCTTGAACGGCGTTCCCTACTTCGAGAAGCCGCCGCTGCTCTACTGGGTCAACGCCGCCTCCTTCTCCCTGTTCGGCGAAACACCGTGGGCGGCGCGGTTCCCGACTCGAATCGCCGGGATGGGCACGGTTCTCCTGATCGTGGGAATGGCGGCCGCGAGCTGGGGTCTCGAGACCGGGCTCGCAGGCGGAATCCTCTACCTCGCGTCGCCGCTGGGCTTCGCTTTCTCGCGCGTCAACCTGACCGACGGACTCCTGACCTTCTTCTTCACCGCGACCTTCGCCGCGGCGAAGACGATGCTCGCCCGGCGGGAAGCGGGCAAACCGGCGGCGATCTGGGCCGCCGCCACGGGCATCGCCGCCGCCGGCGCCTTCCTCACGAAGGGACTCATCGGGATCGTGCTGCCGGGACTCGTTCTGGTGGTCTGGTGTCTCATGACCCGCCGCGCGCGGCTCATCGGGACACTCCTCCGATCGCCGGCCCCCGTCGTCTTCCTCGCCGCCGCAGCGCCCTGGTTTGTCGCCGCCGCGCTCCGTCATCCGGGCTTTCTGCAGTTCTTCTTCATTCACGAGCACCTGCAGCGGTTTGCGACTTCGTCCGCGCACCGGCCGGGACCGATCTATTACTTCGCGGGCATCTTCCTCGCGGGGTTTCTGCCGTCGCTTCCGTTCTTCTTCGCCGCATTTCGAAAGCCGGCCGTCACGCGCTGGTCGCGAGAGGAACCAGACGCTCTCTTCTACCTCGTCTGGTTCGCCGTGATCTTCCTGTTCTTCTCCGTCTCCTCGAGCAAGCTTCCGCCGTACCTGATGCCGGCGATGCCGGCGGCTGCCGCTCTCGCTGCCCGCGGCTGGCGAACGTCGTCGTCCCGCTGGCCCATGATCCTCTCCGCCGCGCTGGGGGTGTTGCTCATCGCCGGTCTCGCCTTCTGGCCGACCGCGGGCCATTGGATTTCGGAGTATGGGCTCGTCTCCGTCGCGCTCGGGGGGGCCGCCGTGATGCTGGCCGGGACAGTCGCGGCGGCTCTCGCGTCCCGGACGAGAAGTTGGGGGCTCGCGGCGCTCGCGGTGGCCTGGTGCGGCTTCTATGCCGCGCTCGCTCTGGCCTGGCCGCGCGTGCCGCCCGCGACGGAGCTCCACGCGCTCGAAGCCGGCGCGCGCCGATTTTCGGCCGAGTCTGGCGCCCTCGTCGTCGGCTACCGCAGCTTCACTCCCGGGCTTCCGTGGGAGCTCTCTCGGCCAGTTCCCGTGGCCGACTACCTCGGCGAGCTCGAGCCCTCGTTCGAGTCGGACGCCGCGGTGCGCGAGTCGCTCTTCTGGACGCGAGAAAGATTCTGGTCCGAGTGGAAGAGCGGCCGGCGGAT
>DATDNV010000099.1:0-7377 GCA_036518075.1 Thermoanaerobaculia bacterium | reverse complement strand
TGCGACCGTACTCCCCAGGCGGGGCACTTAATGCGTTAGCTTCGGCACCGCAGGGGTCGATACCCGCGACACCAAGTGCCCATCGTTTACGGCGTGGACTACCGGGGTATCTAATCCCGTTTGCTCCCCACGCTTTCGCGCCTCAGCGTCAGTACCGGTCCAGGGGGCCGCCTTCGCCACCGGTGTTCCTCCCAATATCTACGCATTTCACCGCTACACTGGGAATTCCACCCCCCTCTCCCGGACTCGAGCCCTGCAGTTTCTTCCGCACGTCCTCAGTTGAGCCGAGGGATTTCACGGAAGACACGCAAGGCCGCCTACGCGCCCTTTACGCCCAATAATTCCGAATAACGCTGGCCCCCTCTGTATTACCGCGGCTGCTGGCACAGAGTTAGCCGGGGCTTCCTTTGCTGGTACAGTCAACGCACGGTGGTATGAGCACCGTACGATTTCTTCCCAGCCGACAGGAGTTTACAACCCAAGGGCCTTCATCCTCCACGCGGCGTTGCTGCGTCAGGCTTTCGCCCATTGCGCAAGATTCCCCACTGCTGCCTCCCGTAGGAGTCCGGGCCGTGTCTCAGTTCCGGTGTGACCGATCGCCCTCTCAGGCCGGTTACCGATCGAAGCCTTGGTGAGCCGTTACCTCACCAACTAGCTAATCGGGCGCGGGCCCATCCGGTAGCGCGAGATCTTGCGACCCCGCTTTGATCGTCAGGACTTTCGTCCCGAAGATGTCATGCGGTATTAGCTCGAGTTTCCCCGAGGTATTCCCCACTTCCGGGCAGGTTACCCACGTGTTACTCACCCGTCCGCCGCTCGACTCTGGGAGTTGCCCCCCAGGCCTCGCTCGACTTGCATGTGTTAAGCACGCCGCCAGCGTTCATTCTGAGCCAGGATCAAACTCTCCACTTAAAAGTGTTCCATCGGGGCAGATCCTTGCGGATCCGCGCCGCTAGATTCGAGTAAAACCCTGCTTTAGTTAAAGACAGGAAAAACTCTGGTTTTTCAAAAAAACCAGGAAAAAGACGTCTGGCACGCTCTACTCAGTTTTCAAGGAACCGGATTCCGGAGCTTCCCTGCCACGGAAGACGCCGTTCCGCCGGCGTCGCTTTTGTCAAACTCGATCCGAAGACCGAACTTTCAGTATCTCTTCAGCCAGTCCCTCCGTCAAGGTTTTTTCGCGAGTTGCGAGCCGAAATGACCAGACGCGCGCTCGCGAGATGCCCCTGGAAAGACCTGGAACCCTTGCGGGGATGCGCAATATAGGGCCGGCTTCGGCGGGTGTCAAGAAAAATCGAGAAAACGCGAAAAACGCCGTCAGGACGGGGCCTTTCTGATGCTCGATTTGCACAGAATCCTGTGCAATCTTATGCCCGTTTCGACATTTCCTCGAGGATTTGAGCGATCGCCTCGGGGTAGGCCGCATGCTCCTGCGCGAGGATGCGCGCGGAAAGACTCTCTTCGGTGTCTCCCGGCAGGATCGGAACCGTCTTCTGCAGCAAGATCGGTCCCGTATCGGTTCCTTGATCGACCAGGTGGACGGTACAGCCCGAGAGGGTCTCCCCCGCCTCGAGCGCGCGCCGCTGAGCGTGAAGCCCGGGAAACTTGGGGAGGAGCGCGGGATGGATGTTCAGGATCCGCCCGCGATGTCGATCCACGAATTCGGGCGACAGCAGGCGCATGTAACCCGCGAGACAAATCAAGTGCGGCCGGGCCGAGTCGAGAACTCGTTCGATTTCACGCTCGTGCTCGCGTCGCGAAGGGAAAACGCTCCGGTCGAACGTGTGAGTAGGCAAACCGCGTGCATGCGCGCGGGCAAGACCCGGAGCGGAGGGAACGTCGGAGATGACGGCAACGATCTCGGCGTCCGGGATCCGCCCGTCTCCGACCGCGTCCGCGATGGCTTCGAAGTTCGAACCGCGGCCGGAAAGGAGAACGGCGAGGCGCCACTTGGCCAAGCCGTCAGCTTTCAGCTATCAGCTTTCAGCCGGGCCCTCGTAGCTGAGAGCTGAAGGCTGAGAGCTGTGAACTCGTTCCTCGAAAACACGAACGTACCTTCTAGCCGGACGGCGGCTCGACGACGACGCTCCGACTGCCGGAGGTTACGTTCCCGATGGTGAAGAACCGCTGACCGGATTCCGTCCAGATCTCCCCCACGCGAGGAACGTCCTTCGCGGCGACGAAAACGACCATTCCGATCCCCATGTTGAAGACCCGGTGCATCTCCTCGAACGAGACCTCTCCTTGTCTGGCGAGAAGGTCGAAGATGGGAAGGACTTCCCACGATCCCGCCCGTATGACCACGTCCACGTCTTCCGGAAGCACGCGCGGGATGTTGTCGTAGAAGCCTCCCCCCGTGATGTGCGCCATCGCGTGGACGAGGTCCTGAGAGAGGAGCGGCTCGAGAGGCTTCCGATAAGACAGGTGCGGCGCCAGCAGAACGTCGGCGATCGAACGTCCGCCGAGCTCCTTCATCTTGTCGCCCGGCTTTTTCCCGAGCTCATCGAACAATACCCTTCGGGCGAGCGAGTACCCGTTGGTGTGAAGCCCGGCGGACGGGAGCCCAAGCGCGACGTCGCCGGGACGCACGCGAGAGCCGTCCAGGATTTTCTCGCGATCGACGACGCCGACGATCGTTCCGGCGATGTCGTACTCCCCGGCTTCATAGAAGCCCGGCATCTCCGCCGTCTCTCCGCCCAGAAGCGCCGTCCCGTTCTCCCGGCATCCGCGCGCAATCCCATCGATGACCGAGGTCAACACCCCCGAGTCGAGCTGACCCGTGGCGATGTAGTCGAGGAAGAAGAGAGGCCGCGCCCCCTGGACGAGAATGTCGTTGACGCAGTGGTTCACCAGATCCGCGCCGCAGGTATCGTGCCGGCGAGCGGCGACGGCGACTTTCAGCTTCGTCCCGACTCCGTCGGTCGAGGCAACCAGAACCGGTTCGCGATAGCCGGAGAAGTCAGGCCGGAAGAGCCCGCCAAAGCCGCCGATGTCGCCAAGAACGGCCGGCGTGAACGTCGAACGGATTGCGTCCCGCGAGCGCGCGAGCGCCGCCGCCTTCGCGTCGATGTTCACGCCGGCGGCCGCGTAGCGAGAGTCTTTCAAGGGGCGCCAATTATATGGGCGAGGCCTGAGCGCGACCGTCAGCGACGCGCGGGCAGCGGCCCGCAGACGGCGAGCAGGGAGCTGCCGAATGGCAACGGCCACGAACCGATCGTCTTCTGCTCCCAGCGAGAAAGACGATAGAGAACGTCGTTGAGCCAGGACGGAGGCACTGACGGGATCTCCGGAGATACGGGGAAGACAGTCTCCTTGACGTGGGCGGCCAGCTTGAGCGGGTACATCCAGCGATAGAAGTATCGCGATTGATGCAGTTCTCCCCCTGCTTCCCGGATGAGCGCGGCCAGGCCGCCCTTCGTGTAACGGGTGAAATGGTGATTGAGCTCGTCATGGCTCGTCCAGAGCGATTCGAACGCCGGCACCGTGACGACGAGATAGCCTTCCGGAGCCAGGAGCTCGATGGCGCGCCGCACACTGGCGAGGGGCTCCTCGAAATGCTCGATCACGTCGAGCATCAGAACGAGGTCAAACCGTTTGCCAGGTCGAAAGCTCTCGTCGAACGGACGGACGTGAATGCGATCGATCCAACGCCCGCCGGGCGTCACCCCTTTCGGGTCCATTTCGATCCCCTCGACTTCGCCGAGACCCGAAAGCTTGTCGAAGAAGAGGCCATCGCCGCAGCCGACGTCGAGAATCGCGCCCCATCGTCCGTTCGGGCGCAGGCTCGCGAGCGTGGCGAGAATCAGGTCCTCGCGCGCGCGCCACCACCAGTGCCTTTCGTAGAGGTCCCGATAGTTCTGGGCGTAGTGGGGATCCACGAGAGCGGCGTCAATCCGGCTTCTTCGAGCTCACGATGCGGCCGATGACGTAGTGGGGCCGTCCCTTCGTCTCGTCATAGACCCTTCCGAGATACTCGCCGATCGCCCCCAGGACCAGCAGCTGGACTCCCGACAACAGAGAAATCGCAACGATGAGCGCGGTGAATCCCGTCGGCGACTTTCCCAGAATGACCTTGACGTAGACCGCGTAGGCCGCGAAGGCGAGTGACCCGACGATCGTCGCCAAGCCCAGAAGCGAAGCAGCTCGCAGCGGGGCCATGGAGAAGGCGAAGATTCCGTCGAATGCGAGGCGAAACAGGCGCATCGCGCTGTACTTGGATTGCCCGGCGGCTCGTTCGGAGCGCTCAATCGGGATTCCGGTTTGTCGAAAACCGACCCACGTTCGAAGGCCGCGCAGGTATCGGTGGTGCTCCGGGATCTCCTTGAGACGGTCCACGACGCGGCGCGACATGAGCGAGAAATCCCCCGAGTCGAGCGGAAGGCGAACGTTGGAAACCGCGGCAATCAATCGGTAGAACACGAAGTAGGAAAGTCGGAGGAGCCAACCCTCTTTTCGCTTCACGCGCCGCGCGTACACCACGTCGTAGCCCTTCTCGCTCTCCGCAACGAACTGCGGGATCGCCTCCGGGGGGTCCTGCAGATCCCCGTCCATGACGATGACGAGATCACCGGCGACGTGATCCAGCGCGGCCGACAGCGCAGCCTGGTGCCCGAAATTCCGGGACAGCGAGATCGCCACGACCCGAGGGTCGCGCCGCGCCGCCTCCGTCAGGATCTCGAACGTCCGGTCCGAGCTACCGTCGTCGACGAAGACCATTTCGTGAGGGCCGCCGGATATCGTGTCGAGGACGGCGCCGATGCGTCGAATCAGCTCCCCCGCGCCCTGCTCCTCGTTGAAGAGTGGAACCGCGACCGAGAGACGGCGATCAGGCTTCACTGCGGCGCCTGCCCTTGAAGTACAGCATGTTCCAGAGAGTCACTCCCCACGCGCCCAAAGGATATGGCTCGGTCACGACCGGCTCAAAATAGGATCGAAAGATTCTCTCCCACGCCTCCGCCGGCCGCGGGTAGTCGCCGCGATCCCAGCGCGCGACCGCGCGCGCGAGGGTCGGCCGATCCGGCAGGATCAGATCGAGGATGTGAACGTGTCCCTCGGGAGTCAGCAGCCCCGCGAGGCTCCGAAGGATCTGATGCGTGCCGTCGTCGTCGATGTGGTGAAGGAGGCTGTTGACGAGAATGAAATCGAATTTCTCGCCCGAGGGAGGCTCGAACGTACGGACGTCCGCCACGACGAAGGGCCGGCCGAACCGGCGCCGCGCGTACTCGACGTAGTCCGGATTCATGTCGACGCCGACGTACTCGGCGGCTGCGAAGTGCCGGGTGTTGGTCCCCGGCCCGCATCCGACGTCGAGCACCCGGCGCGCCCGAGCGAGGTCCGGCCGGCGCAGCAAGGGCTTCAGCTTCTTCTCGGCGAAGGGCGCTTGCCACCACCGATAGACGGTCACGTTCTCCATGAGCGCGGACAACGGCATCAGCGGAGCTCTCGGATCTTCACGTGTGAGAAATACCTCCGTCCTTCGGACGTGATCGGCCCCCGCACGATACGCACCGCTCAGGATTCCGGCAACGCGTGGGATCGAGCCAACCGAACGACCTGTATCAGCCCGGCCGCAAGCAGGTAACAGATCAAACCCAGGCCGACCGTGCGGGCGATGCCGATGTGCATGGCCAGAAGCACCGCCGCGACGCTGGCGAGCACCGAGAACGCTCCGTTGAGCGCCCAACCCCAGATCATCAAATCGGGCCGGCGCGCCATCAGCGTCATGCCGGCCGCCATCGGGAGACCCATGCAGAACGCGAGTGGAGCAACGAGAACGACGGTCCCGGCGACACGGGCGGGGAAAGACTGGACGACGAGAAATGTTTGAAGATCTTCTCGCTTCCAGATCAGCCCCGCGAGAAGAAGCAGCAAAGCCAGGAAGACGCCGAGAATGAGCAGGGGGCTGGAAAGCGACAGCCGGCTCGCGAGAAGCGATCCCGCTCCGCTGAAGACGAGCAGGCTGGTGAGGACCGTTGCCAGAGCGTAGCCGGGATTTCCGAGAACCAGGGCGTGGAAATGGAAGAGCTCGATTTCCACGAGCATGAACGCGGCGCCGAGAAGCGAGCAATATCCCAAGAATGCGGCTCCGGAATGACCCACCCGCTCCGTCTGGCGAACCAGCGGGAACAACGGCAGGCCGATGAAGAGGAGAGTCAGGAAACCGAGCAGAACACCACACGCTTGGAGCGTCCGAACCCCTTCTCCGGCCCGGCGATTCGGTCCCTTGCGCTCGGCGAAGTAAAACGGACTGTCGTCGCTGGTCGGAGAGAAGTCCCATGCCGCCAGGCGATAGACCTCCGACCGGTTCGGCTCCGTCATGATCGCGTGAATCGCCTGCGCCACCCTGACGTACGGCTTGGGGACGGATAGCGGCCCGCCTCCCGGCCGCCAGAGCGGTTGGTATTCGAGTCGGGACAGGAAGTCATCGACTTTCGAGAGCTCCGCGCCGGTGAACGGCGTCCTCTTCACGAGCATGTAGCACATTCCGATTCGGTAGAAGAAGGAGCTGCGCGCCGCTGCGATCACGATGTGGTCTTCGGGATGGGCCACACCAATTCTGTTGAGGGCTTCGACCGCGACCGATATTCCTCGCAGAGTGTCGGTGGGGTGGTCCAACTTGTCAGAGCCGAGCCCCCGCATGAAGGCCAGGTAGCCCTGCGGCTTCAGATGCTGAAGGAACTCGACGTCGGCCTCGGTCGTGTAGAGGTAGTTTTCGCTCGCGGCGAGCGCCGTCGCGCTGCCTCCTGTGTCGACCCAGGTCAGGCTGATGAGATCCCAGGCCTCCGAGGATCGCTTGATGAACGTGCGCCCGTTCTCGAGGAACAGTCGAACGCCGGGAAGGCGGTACGGTCGTCCGGACCACCCACTCTGCCGCTCGTTGACCACCTCCGCCACCAACGGATTGATTTCGACCGCCGTGATGTCCGAGCGACCCAGCCGAACGGCCTGCAGGAGATCCACGCCGCCGCCGGGTCCAATCACGAGCTGCCGGCCGGACGCCGGCACGAGTCCCTGGCCCAATGAAGTCAGGTCGTAATCGAGGTACGAGTACTCACGAAGCGAAGCGGGTCGTCCGTCGAACTGCGCCATCTGGGTGCCGCCGATGCCGTCGATGATCAGAGCCCGCATGGGGAACTTCGGGCCCGCGTATTTTTCCGAGAGCGTCCAGGTGAAGAAAGTGCTCGGAAGCACGGTCACGTTGGAGAAGGAGTTCCATGCGACGAGAACACGGGGTTTGTAGAACCATTCCAGACTCGGCGGACTCTCCACGCGCGGGCTCCGAAGCAGGAGCCACGATCCCGCCAGAAAGACGACGAGTAGCCGGGCGGCGCGCGCCCTCCGCTTCCGGTCGCCGGTCTCGATCGTGAAAGAGATCGC
>DATDNV010000098.1:0-2145 GCA_036518075.1 Thermoanaerobaculia bacterium | reverse complement strand
GTCTCCGCGGCGATTCCCGCCGACTCGAGTACCCGCGCCGCCAGTCCCGCGTCGCGGCCGATCGGCGCAAGAACCAGAACCCGCGTCTCGGAGGAATCCGTTTTAGCCGCCATCGCGCTCGCTCTCTTTGAGAAGAGGGCTTCCGCTGTAAACCGGAGTCCCCGAAAGAATGCCGGTGAACTCCTTCAGCGGATCACCGACTCTCAGGCCGGAGGAGTCCAGCGTGAGCGGACGAATGTACGACTCGTGAGAGCCGCTCCTCTTCTTCATGATGGAGATCGCTTTGCGAATCTCTCCTTCCGCCTCGAAGTACCGAAGCAGGATGACCGTGTCGGCGAGATAGCTCACGTCGATGGGAGTGCCCATCGCGGGCCCGATCAATCCGTGCTGCGCCATGGTCACGATCACCAGCACGCCGCGTTGTCGCAGGTATGTGAAGAGCTCATGCAGCTGCACGGCCAACAGATTTTCTTCCGGCATCGCGTTGTAGTAGCCGTTCAAACTGTCGATCACGATCATGCGAGCCTTGAACTCCTCAATGCTGTGCCGCACGAGCGCCGTGAATTCACCCGGCGAGAGCTCCGCCGGGTCGATCTGCTGGACGCGGATTCTTCCCTTTTCGATTTGCTCGTCGAGCGGGATGCGGAGCGCCCGCGTTCGCGCGAAGAGAGTCCCGAGTCCCTCGTCGAACGTGAAGATCACGACAGGCTCGCCGCGGGAGGCGGCGGCAGCGGCGTATTGCGCAGCGATTGCGGATTTCCCGGTCCCGGCCGGCCCGAGGATGAGTGACGTCGTGCCCCGGTCGAGCCCGCCTCCCAGCAGCTGGTCGATCTGCGGAATTCCGCTGGAGACCTGCTCGCGAACGAAATGCCCGTGATGCTCGGCGGCGATCAGGCGCGGGTAAACGACGACGCCGCCGGTCTCGATCTTGAAGTCGTGAAATCCTCCGCGAAACTTGACGCCGCGCAGTTTCAGTACGCGGAGCCTGCGGCGGTCGGCGCCGTACAGAGGCGCCAGCTGTTCGAGGTTCACGACACCATGCGCGATCGTTTGAAGGTGAATGTCGCTTCCCTCGGTCGGCGCGTCGTCCAGGAACAATGCCGTGCAGCGCCGCTCGGCGAAAAATTTCTTCAACGCGAGAATTTGCCTCCGATAGCGCAGAGCGCTCTGCGAAAGAAGCCTCACCTCGGAAAGCGAGTCAATGACGACTCGAGAAGGATTGATCCTCTCGACCTCACGCAGAATCGACCGCGTCGTTTCTCCGAGCTCCACTTCCGCGGGCTGAAAGAGAGTGTTGTCCGCCTCGCCATTGCTCTCTTCGCCGGACGGCGTAATCTCATGCAACGGGATCGCCTCGAGCGACCATCCGTGCGAGCCGGCGGCCCCGCGAAGTTCCTCCGCGCTCTCCGAGAGCGTGACAAAAAGGCCCTTCTCTCCGGCGCGATGCCCCTCGAGGAGAAACTGCAGGCCGATCGTCGTCTTGCCCACGCCGGGGCTTCCCTGAAAAACGTAAGCCCGGTCGCGGGGCAGGCCTCCGCCGAGGATGTCGTCGAGCCCGTCAATTCCAGTGGATGCAACGAGAACGCCTCTCTCGCTCATGTTGATCTCGCAGCCTCCTCCCTCAGCAAGGTCCGCGCCAGCAGGGAGCCAGCCGTATGGTCCTCAAGGACGAGAGTGTGGCCAGAAGCCCAGACTCAGCCTCTTGGTATCGTCGATCCCGAGAACCGCCGGTTACTGCAAATCAGCGGTCACGCGCCACGAGTTCTTAGCGCCTGACCCAGAGATCCTCGTAGGAGATCGTCGGACTCGTTTGTCCGACGGAGGCAAATCCCTCAACCTCGGGCCGCGCGAAGGCATAAACCTGGTCGTGAAAGAGAGGCAGGAGGAGCGCGTCCCGAGCGAGGATCTCCTCGACTTTTCGGTACAGCGAGTGGCGAATGCGCGGGTCGGTTTCCGCCCGGCCTTGCTCGGCCAGCTGGTCGATTTCCTGGTTGCCGAAAAAGCGCCCCATGCTTCCGGCCACCGAATGGAGGACGCTGTACACAAACGTGTCGGCATCGGGGTAGTCGGCGCCCCAGCGTCCGATCGCGAGGTCTCCTTTGCCGCTGCGGTTGTTGTCGAGATACTCGGCCATCGTCTTGTTCA
>DATDNV010000097.1:0-3686 GCA_036518075.1 Thermoanaerobaculia bacterium | reverse complement strand
CCGGGGAGGCGCGATCGCGGAGGCCGGAGTCTGATGAACGCTCCATAGGGTCAAGCCAACCGCCGCGGCGGCGGCCAGAGCGAGGGAGTAAGCGCGGATCCGGTTCCCTTCCGCCGCTCCTCGCGCAGAGGAACCCACCGTGGTCGTGCCGATCGCGGATGGATCCCCCGGCGTCATGAGCCCGAGAACGTTCGCGGCGATCTCGGCGCCGCCCTCGTCGGTCTCCAGGGAAAAGGCCGGATCGCTGGTCCGCCGCTTCGGGCTCGTGCCGGAGAGCGTCGCCTCGGAAGCCGGCACGACCGGCAGATCTCCCTCGACGGGATTCGTCGACTCCGCGTCACTGATGGGCAGGCTGTGGCTTTCCGGGTTCAGGAGCTTGTAGAGGAACAGAGCGAGGCTGACGGTCGAGATGGAGTAGTAGGAGGTCGAGGCGAGGAGCTCGAGCAGGGCGCGATGGAGTTCTTCCGGAGATGCATACCGCTCCTCCGGCGAGGCGAAACAGCGCGCAAGAATCGGGCAGATTTCCGGCGGAAACGCGTCGCCCGAACGGAAATCCGCCATCGGAGGGCCCAGCGTCGGCCGCCGGCAGGTCAGCAGCTCGTGCAGGATCACCCCGATCGAGTAAACGTCCGAGTTCGGACCGCCGGGCGCACCCTCCCGCACCTCCGGCGCGATGTAAGGAGCGATGTCGCGGGGAAGGCGACCCCGACTCAACGACGGCAACACCGCCTCGGCGAGACCAAATCCTCCCGTCCGGATCTCCGCGTCGTTGGATATGGAAACGAAGCCCGGCCACAAGAGGCCGTGGGGAATCCGCTCACCGTGGACAGGCGTCGACCAGGCGTGCTCGAGCGCCGCGGAAACGCGCTCGGCGATCAAGAGCGCATGCTCGACCGGGAGCTGACCACCGGTGGCCCGCAATCGCGCGAGCAGGAGGTCGAGCGTCCATCCGGTGCTCTCTCGCCAGGCGATGAAGGGAACGCCGTCGGCGAGTCCCAGCTCCGCTCGCTGAACGACGGCTTTATGAACGAGCGTCGACACCCACAGAGCGTTCTTGCGAACCGCTTCGAAGACGTCGTGAGGCGACAACTCGGGTGACTGCAGGATCCGCAGCCGAAGAAACCGATTGTCGTCGTTGGAGTGCAACGCGCGGAAAACCGTTCCCAGACAGTCTTCCGAGAGCGGCGCGACGAGAAGATGATCGCCGAGACGGCGCTCCGAAAACGCTCCCGTTGTCATGGCTTCCTCTCAACCGAAGCGTTCTCGGGAAAGGCCAGGAGAAGCCGGGGAAGATCCCCGGTTACTCCTCGTCATTCCGGAGAGCTCGGTTTGGGCGGTATTGTACCCCCCGCGGCAAGGGGCCGAGGACGGCTCGTAAGCCGTGAGGCGCGAAGGGTTAGTAGGAGAGGCCGGGTCCGGAACGAGAGCGCGGCCGAGGCGTCGTACGGTCGTGTCCAGTACGGCCGCCGCCGGAGCTGTCGGAAGAGTCGGTCACCTCCTCCGTGGACGGATCGAGGTCCTCGACCGGCTCATCCAGGGTCCCCAAGACCGCGGCAAGATCTGAATCCTTCGAGAAAAAAGTCAGGGCGTCTTCGACGAACTTATCCAACGGGCAGTCGTCCGAATAGGGGTCCGGCTCGGGCGAAGCTCCCGTGGAGCGCCGAGTTTCGGGATGAGGGTGGCCGACGCCGACCGTCTCGTACTCCTCCAGCGGTTCCGCCAGGGATTCGACAGGCTCCGCGATCGTCGAGGGATTCGCCTCGACAGCCAGGTCTGAGCTGACCGACTGCTGTCGAGGGTCCGGATCGGATCCGGGTTCGGACGTTTCCACCGGAATGGATTGAGCGGCCGCCGCCGCCGAAGGCGCCTTCTTCTTGCGCTCGAGCTTTTGAACCACCGACCAGAGGTCGAGCGCCACCGCCCGCGAATAGAACTTCTGTTGTGCCTGAACGAGGCGCACCTGGCTCGTGACAGCCGGAAGAACTTTTCGCCCGGTGATGGCTTTCACTTCGTCGACGGCCGCAAGATTCGAGGGATCGACGAACGCGACCCGCACGGCCTTGTCTTCGAAGGCGTATGGGACGGCGTCTAAACGTTTCGCTTGCTCGGGGGAGAGCAACGCGAGCGCTTTCCGGTCCGCCGCTGCGAGCGTGTCGCGACCCGCGGCGGGGCAGCGATGGTACCGGGAGAGTGTGTCGAGGAGATCTTGCTCGGCGAGCAGATCCCACTTGAGAAGAATTGCTCCCAATCGTGTGCCGCGCCCATCCTGATGCTGGAGCTCGAGCGCCCGAGAAAGAGAGGCCTCCGAGATGCGCCCCTCCGAAAGGAGCATTTCGCCGAGACGAGGCTTCATGGACCGAGGCTTATGGACACTCACCCAGCGTGTATTTTCGACCAGTCCGCCTGACCATGCAAGGGGCCTCAAGTCTCTGAGCGGGTTGCCCCTTCCCGTCCCCTCGCGAGGCCGCGCACGGCGAGCCAGCGGGGCTTCTACGTGGCGGCCGCTCTGGCGGATGCGATTCCGCGCGGGACGCGCGTGTTCATCGCATTCGGTTTCTCCTCCGAGCCCGAGCGGCTCGAGGTCTTGCGAAAGCGGTTGCCGGAGCTCGAGGGGATGCGCGAGGGCACGCGCATCTCCCGACTCGATCGAATGCGCGAGCCCGGTCCTATGTCAGATCCGATATAAGCGCCGCGTTCCGGCGATCACTCGGACAGTGGTTCCTCGAAGTGCCCGAGGATCCGCGACCAGCCGGAGATCGGAATCGGGGCGTCGGTGATCTCCTGCCACACGACGCGCCCGCCTTCGCAAAAGAAATGCGGTTCGATTCTCGGAAACGGCACCGGGCGGTCTTCCGAGCCGGTGTGCCGCCACACCATCGTGCTCACGCGCCGGACTCCGCAGCCCGGGCACGGCTCTTCGAGGGCGAACGGAGGGGCTCCGATCGGGACATCCGAAGCGGCTTGCCGCCGCGCCCGCCATTCGGCGATCTGCTCAACCTTGCCCATCCGCCCTTCCATTGGCTTGAGGATGCCGACGGGGGCGGTCAGAAGATGTCCGACCGGTCCAAGGACGAAGGTCGTAGGGAGGGGCTGTTCCCTACCTCCTGCGTCCTTCGTCCTATGTCCTGTTTAGTGCGTGATGTCCCCACCCGGCTGGCGGGAGGCTCCGTTCTTGAAGTAGAGCCTGCCTTCCTGCAGCGCTCCATCCCGCAGCGTCACGGCGAGAGCCGAGGAGAGGTCCTCCACGGGGGTCACCTCGATCTCTTCACGCACCTGCGCCGGGAGGTCTTCGAGATCGGCCTCGTTGTCCTTGGGGATCACGATGTGCGTGATGCCCGCTCGGACGGCTCCGAGGATCTTCTCCTTCAAACCTCCGATCGGAAGCACGCGGCCCGAGATGGTGACCTCGCCCGTCATCGCGACGTCGTTGCGAACCGGCCGCTGGGAAAGCGCCGAGACGACGGCAGTCGCCATCGCGATCCCGGCGGACGGGCCGTCTTTGGGGATTGCCCCGGCCGGAACGTGAATGTGCAGATCGCGGTCGAACTCCTTGTCGTCGATTCCGAGCCATCCGGCATGCGAGCGGGCAAAGCTCCACGCGGCCCGGCCGGACTCCTTCATGACGTCCCCAAGCTGACCCGTCAGGATCAGCTCGCCCTTGCCGCGCATGAGCGAGGCTTCGACGA
>DATDNV010000096.1:0-2196 GCA_036518075.1 Thermoanaerobaculia bacterium | reverse complement strand
GGTTCAGAACGATGCCGAACGCCGCCAGGAACGTGCCCCAGAAGAGCGTGCGCGGATTCTCACGGAGCACTTTGCGGCCGAGCAGGAAGAGCGGAACGATGCCGCACAGGAAAATCTCGATCGCGAACAGGCCACCGCGCTTGGTTCCCGTGACCGCCCCGGGGAGCCAGCCCCTCAGGCCCATGTCCGTGAGCCGGAAGACGAGATAGACCAGGAGCGACCAGAACGTGATCTGGCCCATCGCCGCGAGGGGCCGGATCGGAAGCGACCGATGCCACCCTTTCGCGATGGCGAACTCGACCAGAACCACGACGGCCGTCCCTGCGACGATCGAGGACAGGAAGAAGTTGACGGGCAGAAGCGGCGTCCACCAGTTCGGTCCGAGCTGGCGGAACATCAGGAGATAGAGAGAGCCGAGAGAGCTCTGATGCATCGTCGAGAGCGTCACGGCCGCGATCGCCAGCATGATCGGCTCTCCGCGCAGGCCAGCCTCGCGGAAGAGATAGGCGAGCCCGAAGAAGACCAGCGCCGCGAGCGCAGTGTAGACGACGTTGCGGGACATCACGTAGATGAAGAGCGTCACCGCGACGCCGACGTAGTAGCCGGAGTACTTCCGCCACGCGTCCATGGCGCGTGCGAGCCCCCACCGCTCGAACGGGATCGGCAGGAATTCCAGCAGCAGGATCGTGACGTAAAGACCGACGCACCAGGAGACCTCGAACATGGCCGAGTGCTCCGGCGCCTGCAGGCCGAGTTGGTAGAAGTGCCAGGGCAACCCTAAGTCGGCGAGCAGCGTCACCATCACGAACGAGTAGGAGAGCAGTCCTATGAGCACCGCTGTTCGGCCGAGCCCGTAAAGGTCTTTCCGCTGGAACACGTAGATCAGGCCGGCCGAACAGAACGCTCCGGCCGCGACGGCGATCCAGACGAGATCGAAGAGGATCCAGAGGCCCCAGGGGTAGGTGTTGGAGAGATGGGTGCTGCCGCCCAGGCCCAGCGCGAACCGCGCCACGAGCGAGACGGCGCAGAGCGCCATCAGGATCACCAGGGCCCAGTTGAATGGCGTCATGAGCTTGTGCGGAATCGTCTCGAATTCGACGTGGTGCTCGTCGGCGTGAGCCGTGTCGACGGAGGAGACCCGCTTCTTGAACCTCGTGTAGGCCGCGCCCAGGGCGGCGCCGAGCACGAGCACGGCTGGCGGAACGAGCTTGAGAGCGGCCGACGTCCAGGTTGGGAAGGCCTTCTCCCCGACGTCGGGGAATCCGAGGCTCGAGAAGGGAACGCCGGCGAGGTAGAGAACGCTCGTGCCACCCGCCTCTTTTTCGCCGTAGATGTGATCGACGTATCGGTCGGGGCGGCCGGCGATGCGCTTCTTCGCTTCGGCCAGCATCTCCTCCCGCTCGCCGAAGCGCAGGGCGTCGGCCGGGCATGCCTTCACGCAGGCCGGAACGCCGATCCTCTCCAGGAACTGCTGGGTCTGGTCCTGCGTGAGCGCCTGGCCGTTGAACTGGGTCGGCGCCGGCTGGCTGATCCGATCGACGCAGTGCGTGCACTTCTGGATCTTGGGTGCCAGGGAATCCCACTCCGCCGTCGGAACGTCCCAGGGACACGCCAGCATGCAGTAGCGGCAGCCGATGCACTTGGCCGCGTCATAGGTGACGGGTCCGTCCGCCTGCGCGTACAGCGCGGTCGTCGGGCAGGCCGACGCGCACGCGGGCTCGAGGCAATGGAAACAGCGGCGCATCACGAAGGAGGACTTGAATCCCTCCGCGCTCTTTGCGTCCGGTGTCTCGTGGAAGGAGATGAGCGTGTAGGTTTTTGCGGAGAGGGTGGCCGGGTTCTGGAACCCGAGCTGGCCGTTGAATTCGGTGATCTCTCCCTCCCGGTCGTTCCACTGCTTGCAGGCGACCTGGCACGCCCGGCAGCCGATGCAGTTGGTGACATCGATGAGCGTGGTCTTGATCGGGCCACGAGCCGTCAGCGTGCTCATACTCGCCTCCCTCCCGCCTTCCGCTCCGCGCGCGAGGAGGACGCGGGCGCCGAAGCCTTTTCGATGTTGACGAGGCAGGCCTTCGTCTCCTGGGTTCCCGCGCCGGGGTCGGCCGCGTCGATCGTGAGGTGGTTGACGCTCGCTCCGGGCGACAGCCCGGAGAAACCCCAGTTGTAAGGCATCCAGACGATCGTGACCTCCTGGCC
>DATDNV010000095.1:0-7676 GCA_036518075.1 Thermoanaerobaculia bacterium | reverse complement strand
GTCCTTGCTTCCAAACCATCCGGATTCTTTGCATCTCGATCTCCTCCGCTCTCGCACCCGACCGTCCTGCTCGCCGACCTCAGCGCGGCTCGTCCACAGTCCGCACCCGGTGTCCAGTACGTGATTTCCTATCGCGAGTTTTCGTCTTCGCAGGGAAGAGGCTCGAAAAAGCATGTATCGGAAGCGCGTCGAAGACTCGGGGCGTCTTGCGCGACGGTAGTGGATAGCACGCCGTTCCGATATCTTCGCGTAACTGGTTTCGAGGCTCGCTCGCTCAGGCGGAACTTCGCCATGGCATCGGAATGAGCCAGTTCGAAGAACTCCTTGGCGTCCTCACCGCAGCGGTTCTCCTCGCGGCTCTCGCGCGCAGGAGCTGCCGGCCGCCGGCGCAAGCAAAGCCGCTAGACTGCTCAGGTGCGCGTGCAGACGGGCTCCGAACCGCGACCTCCGCAGGCGGATGCGCCACCACCGGGCTCTCTGGCGCAGTTCGCGGTCACCCTCGTGCGCAATGGAGTCCCCATCTGGGGTTTCTTCAGCCAGGGCTGGTCCCCCGCGACGACGCTCGTCGTCTACTGGGCGGAGACTCTGATCGGAACTCTCCTGATTGCGTCGCGGATGGCGATCCATCGCCACCTCACGCACAAAAGAGGCTACGAGATCGAGGCGGGACCGGCGACGATCACGGTCGAGTCCGGGAAGGGAGCGCCCCGAAAGTTGCGTCTCGGCTACGTGTCGGCCTTCCTGGTGGGAGCGCTCGCGTTCATCCTCGTGCACGGGATTTTCCTGTTCGCGTTGATCAAGCTGGTCCTGCCGCAGACCGACGGCGGCACGGTGGATCCGCAGGCGCTCTCCCAGGGGGGGCTCGCGACGGGCGGACTCCTGGTGCTCGGCTTTTTCCTGGATCTGGTCGGGATGCGCGAGCGGCCGTTCGCCTGGATCCGCTCCATGGCCGAGGGAGCTTTCTCTCGCATCGTCGTCGTGCACATCACGATCGTGATCGGGATGGGTCTCGCGATGCTGCTCCACCGCGCGCGGCCGCTTTTCACTCTCTTCGTCGCCCTCAAGTTCCTGGCCGACGTCAGCGCGCACACGCCGCAGTGGCGTCCGAAGGAGGCGCCGGCCTGGATGTCGCGCCTCTTGAACCGTGTGCCGGACAAAACAAGAGGCAGCGAGGATTTCGGCGCTTACTGGAAGCGAACGGAGGCGCAGGAGCGCGCGCGTGAGGCCGAGGACGAGCTCGTGGACGGCTAAACCCCCGGCGTCACCGCGATGCGGCCGCGCGGAGGCGTGCGCTCCCCGACGCGCCGGGCGGCGAGCTCGCGCCGAAACTTCAGATGCCGCCGCCGGGTCAGCTCGACGAGCGGACGCCAGACGGCGCCGACCAGTCTTCGCCGTATCAGGAAGTGCCAGAATCGATTCGAGCGCTTGTAGAGATAGGACATCGCGAGATAGGGCATTACGGCGCGCCAGTCGCTGGGGCGGCGATGCCAGATCGAAGCGTGCGAGAAGAGCCTCCGGTAGAGCCAGCGGTAGCCCTGCCCGAGCTCCTCTTTCGTCATCTGTTTCGGGCGAAAGACGACGTGCGCCGTGTCGTAGAGATTCCAGTCGCAATGGAGGAGCCGGCCCTCCGCTTCGAGTCGGCGGAAGAGCGGAGTGCCCGGGTAGGGCGTCAGGATGTGAAAGGTCGCGCATTCCAGACGGTTTTCTTCGATCCATTGCGCCGTTTGGACGAAGACGTCCTTGCGGTCATGGTCGAAGCCGAGGACGAAGCTGCCGTTCACCTGAATCCCATGGTCGTGCAGGATGGCGACGCGCCTCGCGTAGTCCTCGGTTCGAGGGGTTCGCTTTCGCGCCTCTCTCAAGTTGTCGTCAGAGAGCGACTCGAAACCGATGAAGACCCCCGTGCAGCCGGCAAGCGCCATCTCCGCAACGAGGGACGGATCGTCGGTGACGTCGATCGTGAGCGCCGCGCTCCAGATCTTCTGGAGCGGAGCGAGCGCACGGCAGAGTGCGCGCAGGTAGTCGGGCTTGGAGCCCAGATTGTTGTCGATGAAGACGCCATAGGGCTGGCCGTCATCGACGAATTCCCGCGCGATCTGCTCGACTCCGCGGACTCGATACGGCATGGAGAGACCGTCGGTCGACAGGTAGCAGAAGCCGCACCGATTGTGACAACCCCGAGTCGCGATCAGGCTCGAGGTCGTCAGGAAGCTTGGCCGCGGCACGAGGTCTCGACGCGGCGCGGGGTCGTCTCTGTAAGCGCTGTCGTACGCGGCTCGATACACGGGCGCCAGCGCGCCGTTCTCGACGTCTCGGAGGATTCGCGGCCAGAGGGGAACCCCGTCTCCGATGGCGAGGGCATCCGCGTGGGGCGCCGCCTCGTCGGGGCAGGAGAGCACGTGCAATCCACCGAGGACGACGCGCGCGCCGCGGGCCCGGTACCAGGCGGCGAGCTCATACGCTCGAGCCGCGAAGGTCAGGTGAACGGTGATGCCGACGACCTCAGGCGTGGAGCTCGCGGGCGGAGGTCCCTGGAGGAGGTTTTCGTCCCAGTACGCGACTCTCCAATGCGGCGGCGTCGCTCCCGCCACGCTCGTCAAAGCGAGCGTGGGAGTCAAGACGTGCTTGCCGAAGCTGGCGTGAGGGTCTTTCGGATAGAACGGATTGATGAGAAGCGCGGATCGCCGTTCGATCGGGGCGGCCGGCAGCCGAGAGTCGAGCTGCGGCGGTATGCGCATTTCCGTCGGCAGCCAGAGCCGCTCCGGTTTCTGCCGGAAGGGCTCCTCGAGGGGGATCACGCTGGTCTTCATGACCGCTCTCGCGATGAACACTCCGCGGAAAGTCCGCCGAACCGGCGTTGTCTAGACCGAAATTCGGCGACCGCCGCGGCCAGATCGCTGGCTCGAAACTCCGGCCACATGCGCGGCAGGAAGAAAAGCTCCGCGTAGGCGCTCTCCCAGAGCAGGAAGTCGCTCAGCCGGCGCTCACCGCCGGTTCGGATCAGCAGGTCGACGTCCGGCGCGCTGTCCCCGCAAGCCGATCCCAGTCGTCTCCGAAAGGCGTCGATGGCGGGCTCGCTCTCCGATGCCGGCAACCGAGCCGCCCGGGCAATCGCGTCCCGAGCGGAATAGTCGATCGCGAGGCGCAAATGAAGGTGCGAGGCCGAGGCGGTCGCGTCTTCGCAGGCCTCGATCGCGGCGATCAGCGGCTCGGTCAGACGGTCGCGACGGCCGATGACCGAAAGGCGCACTCCGTTCTCGAGAAGCTCCCCCGTCTCCGATGCGAGGTACTCGCCGAAGAGACCCATGAGCGCCGCGACCTCGGACCCCGGCCGTTTCCAGTTATCACAGGAGAAGGCGAAGAGGGTGAGCGTCGTGATTCCGAGAGGCGGTGCCGCGCGAACGGTCCGGCGCACCGCGCGGGCGCCGCGCCGGTGGCCTTCGATCCGCCTCATCCCGCGCGCCGTTGCCCAGCGCCCGTTGCCGTCCATGATGATCGCGACGTGGAAGGAGGTCTCGAGCCCGGCGGATTGCGCGAATCTACTTTGCGTCATAAAGTACATGCCCAAAAAAATTTCGAGTCAGGCTTTTCCGGGGCGCCGGACGAGCGCCTCGAGGTGATCGACATACTTTTCGAAAGCGCGCTTTCCCTCCTGCGTCAAACGGTACTCGGTCTTCGGCATGCGCCCCTCGAAGCTCTTCTTGCAGGCGACATATCCCGCTTCTTCCAGCTTCCGGGCATGGACAGAGAGATTTCCGTCGGTGGTTCCCAACAGACCTTTGAGCTCGCCAAAGGAGAGCGTGTCGTTGGCCGCGAGCGCCGAGACGATCGCCAGGCGCATCCGTTCGTGGATGATTCGGTCGAGCTCGGGAAGACGCCGGGCAGCGCGGACGACGGACTCCTGCGAGCCCTGACGCTCCCGCCCCCGGATCCGGACCTTCGAGCTCTGGACCATTTAGCCGCCGTACCGTTTCGCGATCACGATCCCGAATGCGATGTGAAGCCCGCCGAATCCGGCCGCAAGAAAACCGGTGCCCCAGGAAGGCGGAGAAACCAGGGCAATCGCGCCGAGAAGCATGAAGGAGAGTCCCATGACCGGGACGATGCGCGGGGCGAAGGCGCCTCCGGTCACCGCGGCGGTCCCGTAGAGAAGCAGCCAGATGCCGGGCAGGAGAGAGGTCCCGCCGCCGCGCTGGAGCGCCACGGTCACCAGGGCCCCCGCCAGGAGCGGAGGCGAGAGCGTCAACAGGAAGCGTCGCGCCGGTCCCGCGTAAAGAGGAACCCCGACGCGCCGCGCCTTGATCCACATCGTCGCGGCGCCGATGCCGGCCGCGAGGAAGGCTTCCACCAGCCAGATCCCCAGCCAGACGTCGGGGGTCCGCGCGAGTCGGGAGATCGCCGCCGCCGCCAGCGCCGAGACTCCCATCGCGACGCCTCCCCACCCCGGAACGGCGGTGAAGGCCGAGGCCCGCTCCATCGTCGCGCGGATGAAGCGGAGGTTGTCTTCCGCGTGCGACTCCAGCCGGCGCATGAGCGAACCCTAGCCGACGGGCAAAAGCCATGTCAAGTACTTTTTGTTACAAAGCTGACAGGATTGTCCCGAGCGCGATGATCCCGGATCTCCAGACCAGCGACCGGCCCGCGGTCGTTATGGAAGCGACATGACGAGAAGACGCCGCGCCCCGGCAGGGCCGGTCACCGCCCGGCTGCGGCCGATCGGAACGATCCGGTCCGAGCTCGAATCCCTGCACCGGGCGCCGCGGCAGGGTTTCGAAGGCGCTCCGGACGCATGGCTCGAGGTGCGGGCGTGGGCCGCCGAGGCCCTTCAGGGACTCGCGGTGGGCGACAAGATCATCGTCGTCACGTGGTTTCACAGGGCGCGCCGCGACGTGCTTCGCGTTCATCCGCGTTCGGACAGAAAGAATCCCCTGACCGGGGTCTTTGCGACACGATCTCCGGACCGGCCGAATCCGCTGGGTTTCCATCCGGTGACCATTTACTCGATCGAGGGAAACCGCCTGCGGATCGGACCGATCGAAGCCATCGACGGCACACCGGTCGTCGACATCAAACCGGCCCTTCGCCCCGAAGACTGATCCGCTTCATGGTGGGCCCCGGGTCCCTATATCGGATCTGATATAACAGTGGGCCTATCCGAAGATCTGACGTCTCAGCTTCACCATTGCTCGTCTGCCAGTCAGTAATCCCAACAGCCGGCGCAACTGTTGATCGTGATCTTCTTTGCCAGCTGCAGGCTCGGGTCCTGGGTGGTGTTGTCGGCGGTCGCGGCATAGACGACGAGGCTTCCGGAAACGACGCGAATCTGGATCGAATCATTTGCGGAAGGCGGAGCTCCCAAAAAGTCCGCGTCGCTCACCTGCTGGAAGAACGTCGCTGGATAGTTCTTCGCGACGGTCCGCGTCACGTTTCCTTTCTTGTCCCGTACGGTGACCATGATCGAGGCTCCCGAAGACAGAGTGCGGATGCCGATATTGAAACGGAACTTCGTCGTGTCGAGGGGAGCCACGAGCACGGCGCTCTCGCCCACAACGATCGCGTCCTCGGGACGGATCTGATCCTCGTTGAAGCCGGTGGTGCCGGCCGCCCCGGCGTCGTTGTAGATCCGCACGACCGTCAGGGGCGCCTGGCCAGTCGCGAGAAGATCCAGAGTTCCCACCCCGGACTGGCCCATCGCTGGAAGGAGATCAGGGAAATCGACGGTCTGGTACGGGCCCAGCGAGTACGGAAGCGACGGATCGCCGCTCGTGCCCGTAACGCCGGAAGGATGGAAGACGAACTGGCCCGAGACGGGAACGCCGCTGGCGTTGTGGACCTGAACTTCGGTCTTGAAAAACGATCCCAGAGCGCCGGGGGCCGAGACGACGACCGGCAAAACACGCATTCCGCCCACGGCCACGGGGTGAACCGCCAGCTGGAGGCTCGGATCTTGCGTGATGTTGTCGGCATTGACGCCGTAAACGATGGCGCTTCCCGAGTCGATGGAAAAACTCAGGGACTCGCCTCCGGAAAGGGGCGCGCCTAGAAAGTCCGCAGCCGAGCCCTGGACGAAAAAGGTCGGAGCGAAATTCTTCGCGACCGTCCGGACGAGATTGCCCTGTTTGTCGCGGACGGTGACGGTCATCGAGGCGCCCGAGCTCAAGGTGCGCACGCCGATGTTGAAGCGAAAGCGCGAAAGGTCGGCCGGCGCGACGAGGACACCGATGGTCCCGGCGGACAAGGCGTCCGCGGGGCGGATCTGCTCTTCGTTGAAGCCGGTGGTGCCGGCCGCCCCCGCATCGTTATAGATCCGGGCAACGGTGATCGGCGGAGGGCCGAGTATCGCGTTCACGTCGAACGTGCCGATTCCAGATTGGCCGATCGCGGGCAGGACGTCCTCGGTCCCTCCGGTCCCGTACGGTTCCACCGCGTACACATAGACGGGGTCGGACGCGGTGCCCGGCGCTCCCTGGGGATGGAAAACGATTGTTCCGAAAAGGACCGAGGCCGTTGGATTGTGAGTCTGAGCGGAGGTCTTGAAGAACGACGGCGGAACCCCCGGAGCCGACACCGCGACCGGCAAGACGCCAGACACCGTTCCCGTCGCGATCCTGCCGATCTTGTTCCCGCCGAACTCGGTGAACCAGATGTTGCCATCGGGGCCTGCCGCGATGCCATCGGGGGCGCTGCCGCTGCCAGTCGGGATCGGGAACTCGGTGACCCCGCCGAGGCGCGTGATGCGTCCGATCTTTCCGCTGTCTTCGTCGAACCACAGGTTTGCGTCGGACCCGGTTCGGATGCCCTCGCCGCCGGAGCTGACCGGAAACTCTGTGATCGCGCCTGCCGTCGTGATGCTCCCGATTTTGCTGCCCGTGCTCTCGTTGAACCAGAGGTTGTCGTCTGGTCCTGCAGTAATTCCGAGAGGGCTGCTGCCCGCCGTCGGAACGACGAATTCCGTAATCACACCGGCGAGCGTGATGCGTCCGATCCTGTTGCCGTCCCTCTCGGTGAACCAGAGGTTGCCGTCGGGCCCAGCCGTGATTCCGCGAGGCGCGCTGTTCGCCGTGGGGATCAAAAACTCGGTGAGGCCCGTTGACCCGATGCGGCCGATTTTGTTGCCCGGCGCTTCGGTGAACCAAAGGTTGCCATCGGGACCTGTCGTGATGCTCCGGGTGAGGTTCCCCGGTGTCGGAAGTGGGTAGAGGGTGATCGCACCGGCCGGAGTGATGGACCCGAGGACGCTCTTGCCGACCGCGGTGAACCACATGTTGCCATCCCCAGCAATCGAGATCCGGGTAGGTTGGACGCCGGCCATCGGGATCGGAAACTCCGTGATTACACCCGCCGCGGTTATACGTCCGATCTTGTTGGCGGTCTGTTCGGTAAACCAGATGGCGCCGTCCCATCCCGTGGCGATTCCCAGCGGGCCGCTGGACGCGGTCGGGACAGGGAACTCCGTGATCACCTGACCAGGAGTCGTGAGCGCCGGGGAAAAAACGCAAAGCGCGAGAATCGCCCTAACGACCCAATGCCGATTCATAACCCCTCCCCCTTGGAGCGAACTCTACTGCCGGAGCAGTGACCTGAACGGAG
This sequence comes from Thermoanaerobaculia bacterium, assembly GCA_036518075.1. GTDB lineage: Bacteria > Acidobacteriota > Thermoanaerobaculia > UBA5066 > Gp7-AA6 > DATDNV01. The sequence goes on along the minus strand of DATDNV010000095.1, from coordinate 86 downwards.
GATCTTTCTTTTTCTCCTTCGCCGCGGCATCTGGCGCGCCCGGTCCTTCGCCACGAAGGCTGATCCCATTCCGGGCGGGCCGCCTG
>DATDNV010000094.1:0-3460 GCA_036518075.1 Thermoanaerobaculia bacterium | reverse complement strand
CCCGGCCATCGGCCTTTTCGTACCAGAGACGGCCGCGTCCGGACTCGGGATTGACCATCGCGAGCACCACGATGCGCCCGGTGAACGGCCAGAGCGAGAGGAGCTCGGGCATCTTGCGCCGCTCTTCGTCGGTCTTCGCGTTTTTTTCGAGATAGGTTCGCTGCGCGTCGTCGAGTGAATGCCAGTCGACGCCGACGGTCTCGATGTCGAAGACGACGCTCGCCACGGTGGTGTATTCTCTACCTTGCTAACCGCCCGCCATGAAGCATCTCAGATGGTTGTGCGTCGTTGCGCTTGGCCTGTGCGCGGCGGCGGGTTGCGCGCGGCGCGAAGCCGCGTCCGCGCCGGTGAAGGAGACTCTCTATCGTCATCTCGACGGCGATCCTGCGACCCTGGATCCCACGACGACCAACGAGGACTTCGGCCTGCGAGTAGAGGACCTGATCTTCCGTCCGCTCGTCGGCATCGACAAGGATCGGCACATCGCGCCGTCGCTCGCCCTGTCCTGGGCGGTCTCGACGGACGGTCTCGTCTATGACTTCCGGCTCGATCCGAAAGTGCGCTGGGAAGACGGTTCGCCGGTCACCTCGGCCGATGTGGCGTTCACCATCGAGCGCGTACGTGATCCCAAGGTTCCGGCCGTCACCTGGCGGTGGGGGTTCGAAGATCTGGCGGCGGTCGAGACGCCGGATCCGGCGACGGTGATCGTCCGATTTCAGAAGCCATACGCCGAACGGCTTCTCGCTTTCACGCTGCCGGTGGTTTCGGCGGCGGCCTATGCGCAAAAACGGGACAATGACCGAGCTCCCTTTGGCAGCGGCCCCTATCGGCTCGAGTCCTGGGAGCCGGGCCAGAAGCTCACGCTCGCGCGCCGCCCCGACGCATCCGCGTCCGACTTTCCCTTCGCGAAGGTGGTCTTTCGCGTGATCCCCGACAATACGGTGCGCTTCCGGGCGGGCTCGAGGGGCGAGCTCGACGAGTTCAAGATCACCCGCGACCAGCGTCCGGTCGCAGAGAAATCGGAGGAGTTCCTCGCGCACAACCGGATCGTCGAGGCGCCGCAGTTCCTGACGGTGATGGTCATCTGGAATGTGCGCCAGCCGTTCCTGTCCGATCGACGTGTGCGCCAGGCCCTGGCGTTGTCGTGGGCGAGAGAGGATGCGGCCAAGCGCCTTTATCCCCCCACGGGAGCCGCCCTTGTTTCCGGCCCATATCCGGCGGGCGCCGAAGAAAACGCCACCGACGTGGCGGTGCCGCGCGAGGACATCCCGGAGGCGGAGCGGTTGCTCGACGCCGCCGGTTGGCGCAGAGGCTCGCCAGGCGCCGTTCGCCAGAAGGGCAGTCAGAAGGCGTCGTTCGAGATCCTCTATCCGGCGTCCGCGCCGATCTACGCCAACATCGCCCAGATTCTCAAGCAGGCCTACGAAAAGGTCGGGGTCGATCTGGAGCTTCGCTCGCTCGACTGGGCCGCGTACACGAACCGCGTGGAAGCAGGAGAGTTCGAGGCCTGCCCCTATGCGAACACGTTTTGGCCACCCAACCTCGATCAATACCCCTATTTCCACTCCAGCCAGGCGCCGCCGAACGGCCAGAACAACGGTTTCTACCGAAATCCGGAGGTGGACCGCGCCCTCGAGGCGGCGCGGCGCGAGACCGATGGCGCGCGCCGCCTGGAGCTCTACCGGCAGGTGCACCGGCTCCTCGCTGCCGATCCCCCGGCCGATTTTCTCTGGAGCGTGGGACAGTTCTGGGGAATCTCGAAATCGCTCGCGGGCGTCGAGCTTTCGCCGATCGGTCTCTTTCATTTCCTTCCCGGACCGCTCGGGTGGAAACCGGTCCCGGCCTCGAAGTGACCGATGCCGCGCGCGTTCTCGATCGCCGGTCCCCGGCTCTCGGTTAGAAAATAGCCGACGTGCCGTCGCCGCTCGAAGGCATTCTCGTTCTCGATCTTTCCCGGGTCCTTGCGGGCCCTTTCTGCACGATGCTGCTCGGCGATCTCGGTGCGCGCGTTCTGAAGATCGAGACTCCCGGCGAAGGGGACACGACTCGGAGCTGGGGTCCGCCTTATGACTCGGCCAGCGGGCTTTCCGCCTACTTCCTGTCGGTCAACCGCAACAAGGAATCGCTTGCGCTCGATCTGAATACCGAAACGGGAATCGAGTCGATCCGGATCCTGGCCCGCCGATCGGATGTGCTGATCGAGAATTTCGCGCCCGGGGCGCTCGAGAAGTTCGGCATCTCGCTCGAACGGTTGAGGCAGGAGAATCCGCGTCTCGTCACGGCGTCGATCACCGGGTTCGGCCGCGTCGGTCCCGACTCCTCGTCCCCCGGATTCGATCTGCTGGCCCAGGCGGGGGCGGGAATGATGGCGATCACCGGCACGCCCGAGGGCGGCCCCACGAAGGTCGGCGTCGCGGTTTCGGATCTGCTGGCCGGATGCTATGCCGCGGTCGGAATCCTCGCCGCCCTGACCGCTCGCGAGCGCACGGGCAGAGGAGGGCACGTCGAGACCGATCTTTTCTCCGCGACGCTCGCCTCGCTCATCAACGTCGCCCAGTCGGCTCTCGTCACCGGGCAGGAGGCGAGCCGGCACGGCAACGCGCATCCGCAGATCGTGCCCTACCGTTCGTTTGCCGCTTCCGACGGGGAGTTCGTTCTGGCGGTCGGCACCGACCGGCAGTTCGCGAGGCTCGCGCGGATCGTCGGACACGCCGAGTGGGAAGAGGATTCCCGTTACCGCACCAATCCGGCTCGTGTCGCGAATCGCCGGACGCTCGAAGGAGAGCTCGAGACGCTCTTTCGGCGGGAGCGGCGGGAAACCTGGCTCTCCCGTTGTCGGGAGGCGGCCATCCCGGCCGGACCCGTGCGCGGCCCCCTCGAAGCGCTCGAGAGCGAGACGGCTCGGGCGCTCCGAGCAGTCATCGAGACACGCGGCGTGCGATTCGTCGCGTCGCCGATACGGATCGACCGCCACGACCCCAGGCTGGAGTTCCCGCCGCAGATCGACGCGGACGGAGAGAGAATTCGCCGTGAATTCGGCCTTCCCCGCTGAGACATCGCGCGCGGGCTCGGATCGCCCGGAGACCCATGCCCGCGCGAACGGCGGATCTCGGTCGTTCGATCCCTGGACGAAAGCGATCGCGCTCGCGGCGGGCGCCCTCGGGCTCTACCTCTATCTCGGCCGGCTCGGAAGCTCGCCGATGCAGACGGGAAACGAGTCGATGTACACGTATCCCGCGATTCACATGATCGAGTCGGGGGATTACCTCATCCCTCAGTTCGAGAACGGGAACTTCCTCGAGAAGCCTCCGCTCGCCTGGTGGCTCGTCGCCGTGAGTTACAAAATCCTCGGCGTCTCGGTTGCCGCCGGCCGCGTTCCCGCCGCGATCGTGAGCCTCGCGACGATCCTGGCGGTCTTTCTCTGGGTTCGCCGGCGCCGCGGCGAGCGGGCCGCGGCGCT
>DATDNV010000093.1:0-6953 GCA_036518075.1 Thermoanaerobaculia bacterium | reverse complement strand
GCGCCGATCGCGAGCCCGTCCAGGCCATCGGTCAGATTGACCGCGTTGGAGGATCCCACGAGGATGAGCGCAACAAACGGCGCGTAGAAGATACCGAGATCCCAGATCGCCCGTTTCAGGAAGGGAAATGTGACGACTTTGGAGAACGCGCCCTGGCCGGCCCATTGCTCGATCGCCCAGGCGATTGCCAGAGCGACAAGAAATTGAGGCAAGAGCTTGCCGCGACCGGAGAGACCGAGGCTTCGGCGTTTGGTCAGCTTGACGTAATCGTCGGCAAAGCCAACCGCTCCCAGAGCGCCGAGCGTCCCCAGCGCGATCCAGACGAACCGATTGGACAGGTCCATCCAGAGAAACGTCGCGAGAATCACGCCAAGCAGAATCAAGAGGCCGCCCATCGTGGGAGTGCCGGCTTTCGCGAGATGGGACTTGGGTCCTTCGGCTCGAATCAGCTGACCGATCTGGCGCCGCTTGAGCAGGCGAATCATGGACGGACCCAGCACGAGCGTGAGGAAGAGCGCAGTCACGGCCGCCGCCGCCGTGCGGAACGTGATGTAGCGAAAGACGTTGAACGCGGGAATGCCCTTCGCGAGAGGATAAAGGAGACGGTAGAGCATCAGTCTTCCTCGCGACTCATCGCGGCATGCGAGATGGCCGGCCCAAAAGTGCGGCGACCGCCCGCTCCATCCCGACGCCGCGGGAAGCCTTGAACAGCGCGACGTCTGCGCTGTTGAGCATGGTCTTGAGAATCGCCGCGGCGTCTTCGGGAGTACCGACATTGCGGACGCAATCGGCAGCCATTCCTTCCTGCGTGGCTCCCTCTCCGATGGCTCGCGCGCGAGGACCGACGCAGATCAGGTAGTCCGCGCGGCCGACCGCGTAGCGCCCGGTTTCCTCGTGCCACCAGAGATCTTCCGGACCGAGCTCCAGCATGTCGCCCAACACCGCGATCTTGCGAGCGCCGTCCAGAAGCTTGAGGGTATCGAGCGCCGCGCGCATCGAAGGGGGGCTGGCGTTGTACGCATCGTCGTAAAGACGGGCGCCGGATGCGTGACGGTGGAGCTCCCCGCGGTGCGGTGCCGGCTTTAACGTCGCCGCCGCCGCGGCGCAATCGTCGATCGTGGCCTTGCAGGCAATCGCCGCCGCGGACGCCGCAACGAAGTTGGCGACCTGGTGGATGCCCGGCAGTGGTATCCGGATGTCCGCCGAGCCCTCGGGCGTGTTGAGGCGAAACTGGGACCCCGAGTCCGTCAGGACCAGGTTCTCCGGCGAAACGTCCGCCGCCCGATTCAAACCGAACCGGATCGTCCGCCCCGAGTGCGCGGCGGCGATCGTCGCGATTCGTGAGTCGTCCGCATTGACGACGAAGACGCCGTCAGGACGCAGACCTTCGAGGATCTCCGCGTTTGCTCGCGCGACGTTGTCGAGCGAGGAGAGGAATTCGAGATGCTCCGCGGCGATCAGAGTGATCAGCGCCACGTTCGGCTCGAAGGCCCGGGAGAGACGGGAGACTTCGCCCTGGGCGCTCATACCCATCTCGCCGACCATCCACTCGGGCCAGCGCGACAGATTGATGACCGACATCGGGAAACCGATGGCGCTGTTCTGGTTGCCCGGAGTCCTTTCGACGGCGAATCGCTGAGCCAGGATCGCGGCCGTAAACTCCTTCGTCGTCGTCTTTCCTGCAGAGCCTGCAACCGCCGCCAGGCGAAAGCCTGCCTCTTTCTTCATCGCCGAGGCCAGCCGAAGAAGCGCATCATGGGTGTCCGGCACGATGATCACCGGATAATCCGGCGGCAGTCCGGCGAGCGGCCGCTCCGCGAGAATCGCCCGTGCTCCCGCCGCGGCCGCGTCCCGCGCGAAATCGTGGCCATCCACCTTTGCACCCGGCAGCGCAACGAAGAGATCGCCCGGCCGCACCTGCCGCGAGTCGACTGCTACGCCGGAGAGCGGCGCGTCGGCAACCGAAGGCAGGCCCAGCGCCGACACGAGCTTTCCCAGGCTGAAGTTCATCGGGCTATGCTCGCTCGAGGAGCTCCGCCGCAACCCGGCGATCGTCGAAAGGCAGCTCCTGGTCCCCGATCACCTGAGTGGTCTCATGGCCCTTTCCCGCGATCAGCACGACGGTTCCGCGATCCGCGATGGCGATGGCGGCCGCGATCGCCTCACGCCGGTCGGTGACGCGAAGGTACCTCTCGGCTCCCGACGCCACGACTCCGCGCTCGACCTCGTCCAGGATCGACTCGGGGTCCTCCGAGCGGGGATTGTCGGAAGTCAGGATCGGAAGGTCCGCGAGACGGCCGGCGATCCGGCCCATCGGAAATCGCTTGACGCGGTCGCGATCACCTCCGCAACCGAAAACCAGCACGACCTTCTTGTCGGTCAAATCGCGGACGGCGAGGAGCAGCCTCTCGAGCGCGTCGGGCGTGTGGGCATAGTCGACGAGAATCGGAAACGGCTGACCCGCCTCGACCCGCTCGAAACGGCCCGGAACTCGCCGCACGGCGGCGAGCGCCTCGCAGATCCGGTCCGCCGAAACGCCGAGCGCGACGCCCGATGCGGCTGCGGCCAGAAGATTCTCCACGTTGAAGCGGCCGGCGAGCGGAGACACGACTCGAAACGCGCCCGTCGCGTGTCTCACTTCGAACGACGTCTCGGCGAGATCACAGCGGATCGCCTGCGCGCGAACGTCCGCGTCTCGATCGAGCGCGGAGAAGGTCACGACCGGAGGCTCGATCTCGCGAGCGAGTCGGGCGCCGTACGGATCGTCCGCGTTCACGATCCCCGGCGCTGACGGCTTGCGGATCGCGAACAGCGTCCGCTTGGCCTGGAAGTACTCCTCCATGCTCCCGTGAAAGTCGAGATGATCGTGGGTCAGGTTCGTGAATATGGCGAGATCGAAGCGGCAGCCGAGGACCCGATCGAGCGCCAGGGCGTGCGAGGAGACCTCCATCGCCGCGGCGGGAACTCCGTCCGCCGCCATTTCCGCGAGAAGCGTCTGGATGACGGGAGCCTCCGGAGTCGTGCGGGGAGCCGCCGACTCGCGGCGTCCGGTCGAATAACCGACCGTTCCCATGAAGCCCGCTTCGCCGTAACGCGACGCCAGCAAACTCTGGAGCAGCAGCGTCGTGGTCGTCTTGCCATTGGTGCCGGTCACTCCCGCGAGGACCAGTTTCTCCGCCGGGTTGCCGGCGATTTTCGCGGCGAGGAGAGCGAGGGCGCGACGCGGAGACTCGACCTGGATCCACGCAGCCTTTCCCCACGATGAAGGCACCGGTCGGTCGGAGATGACGGCCACCGCTCCCCGCGCGACCGCCTCGCTGGCAAATTGCAGTCCATCCGCCTTCTCGCCCCGGATCGCGACGAAGAGGTCACCAGGACCCGCGCTCCGGGAGTCATATGCGACGCCCGTCACCGGAGCGTCCCCGAGAGGTCGGAGCATGAGCGCCTCAGGCAGGACCGACAGGGCCTCCATGAGGTTCACGGACCGGGAGGCGGGAAGCTCGACTCCTCGCGCTCACGCCTCGACTGTTCTGTGGGCGTGGCGACCTCCGAAAGGTACAGCGTGGACGAACTGCCGGGACGGATCCGCGTTCCCGCAGGGGGCTGCTGAGACACGACGAAGCCGCTGCCCTCGAGCTTGGCGGAGAGCCCGCGCCGGGCGAAGAGGGTGAGCGCCTGGCGAGCTGAGAGTCCGGTCGCGTCGGGGACGAAGCCGTCTTCCACGGGCTCGCTCGAGAGCGCCGAAGGACGGGCTTGCTCCGCCGGGGCGCCCGGCTGGTGGAGAGAAGCCGGCACCCATCCCTTGGGATAGGAAGGCTGTCCGGACGCCGAGGCAAGGATGGAGGCCGGGAGGCGCTGGCCCTCCGGGACGACTCGAAGAATCGTCAATGCCCGCGACACGATCTTTCCAAAGAGCGGACAGGCGACTTCCGCCGCGTAATACTGTCCCTGAGGCTCTTCGATGACGACGACGCCGATGAGCCGCGGCTTCTCCGCCGGCGCAAATCCGACGAAGTTCGGTACGTGCCGTCCCTGTTGGTAACCTCCGACCCCCGCTTTTTGCGCGGTGCCCGTCTTGCCGGCGACGGTGAAGCCGGGGATCGCCGCTTTCACTCCCGTTCCGCGTTCCACGACGCCGACCAAGATATCCGAGAGCGTCCGAGCCGTCTCCTCCGAAATGATGCGCACGGGAGGCGCGCTCGGGAGCGCCTCCACGCGGCCGTCAGGATGAACGAGCCGAGTGACCAGCCGCGGCGTCACGAGCTTTCCGCCGTTGGCGACGACTGCAGCGACGCGCGCCATCTGCAGTGCGGTCAACGCGACCTCCTGTCCCATGGAGATCGAAGCATTCGATAGCGAGGACCAGCGCGCGAGGGGCCGAAAGATGCCCGGGTTCTCACCGGGCAAATCGATCCCCGAAGGACGCCCGATTCCAAATCGCGACACGCCTTCATACAGACGCTCCGGACCCAATCGCAGCCCGACCCGGATGATTCCGACGTTGGAGGAGTGTTCGAAGACGCCCGCGAGCGTGAGCGGGCCATAGTTGTGGTGGCGGTCCTCGTTGATCGTGACGTTGCCGATGCGAATGGCGCCGTCCCCTGTGTCGATGATCTCGTGCGTCGTGACCACTCGCTCTTCCAGAGCGGTCGCCCCCGTCACGATCTTGAACGTGGAACCCGGCTCGTAAGCGTCGGCAATGGCGTGATTGCGCCGCACCTCCGCCGGATAGCGGGCAAATTGATTCGGATCGAATCCCGGCCAGCTCGCCATCGCGAGGACGTCGCCGTTCTCCGGATCCATCAAGACGACGCTCCCCGATTTCGCGTGCAGTTTCTCGAGGACGTCCGCGAGCTCCTGTTCCGCGGCGAACTGAACTCCGCTGTCGAGCGAGAGAGTCAGCGACGCGCCTTCCTCACTGCGCCGGTCTTCGGGAGGATCCGCTTCTCCATAAGTCGAACGGCGCGCATCGGTCAAGGCCACGATCTCGCCCGGCTTTCCGTGAACCGCGGCGTCGTAGGAATACTCGAGGCCCGCCAGCCCGGTGTCGTCTACACCGACGAACCCCAGGACCGACGCCGCGAGCGACCCCTTCGGGTAGAAGCGGCTCGTATCGGGAAAGAGGTGCACGCCGGGAATCTTCTTCGTCCGGATCGCGTCAGCGGCGGCGGGATCGATTTTGCGCGCGAGGCGAACGAACCCTCTTCGGTTCGCGATGCGGGTGAGAATCGCGGCCGGCTTCGCTTCGATGAACGGAGCGATGGCCGCCGCCATCGCGTGGCGGTCCTCGATCTGCTCGGGAGCCGCGTAGACGGAGAACGCCTCGACCGACACCGCCAGCTCGCGCCCATCGCGGTCGAAGATCGAGCCGCGCCGCGCCGGGACTTCGATCTTCAGCTCCTGCTGTCGCTGGGCGCGGGCGCGATACTTGGATCCCTGCGCAATCTGGATCTGGGCGAGCCGTCCCACGATGACAACGGCCCAGAGGGCCAGCGCCAACGCCAGCAGGCGCGAGCGTGCGGCCGGGAACACGGTCATGGCCGAGCCTTCGTCCTCGGCGGTTCGACGTACTGAACCTGCCCCGGCCGCGGCGGATGCAGGTTCTGGTCCGCGGCGACCGCGGCCACGCGATCGGGCGCGGAGGCGAGCAGGAGTTGGGAGCGAAGACGCTGGTTCTCCTGCTTCAGCTGCGCGACGGACCTCGCTCGCGCCTCCCGCGTGTAGCCGATACGGACCGTCTCGATGTGGAGCGCCGCATAGACGAGGAACGCGCAGGCGATCGGGAGACCGATGAAGAGGAACGTGGCCAGCTCCCGGCCCCGGCGGCGATCCCGCTCGCGAGTGAGATGCAGGTTTTCGACGCGCTTCGACTGCGCGTAGACAGCGTTCATCTCATGGCTCGGCGTGCGCAATCCTCTCCGCGACCCGAAGGCGGGCGCTGCGGGAGCGCGGGTTCGAGCGCCGTTCCGATTCGGACGGAGTGACGGGCCGCCGCGTCAGAACGGTGAGAATGCGGCGCGCCCCGCAGACGCAATGCGGAAGACGCGGAGGACAGAGACAGACTCCCGACTCGCGGCGGAAGGTGTCCTTGACGATGCGATCTTCGAGCGAGTGATACGCGATCACCGCGAGCCGACCACGGGCATTCAAGTGCTGCGCCGCGGCCGCGAGAAACCGGGCCAGGGCCACCAGCTCCTGGTTGACCTCGATGCGCAGAGCCTGGAACACCCTCGTGGCGGGATCGATTTTTTCGCGATTGCCCTTCGCCCCCGCGACGATGCGGGCAAGCTGCCGCGTGCTGGCGATGGGACCTCGAGATCGCTCCGAAACGATTCCACGCACGATTTTTGCCGCCATCCGTTCCTCCCCGTAATCACGCAGGATGCGTGTCAGTTCTTCGGCCGAGGCCGTCGACACGAGGTCGGCGGCGGTCCGGCCACTTCGGCTCATCCGCATGTCCAAGGGCCCGTCGCGCCGAAACGAGAATCCGCGATCGGGCTGATCGAGCTGCATCGAGGAAACGCCGAGGTCCGCAAGAATTCCGTCCGGAGGAGCAAGTCCCTCGAGAAATTGGCCGAGCATCTCGAAGTTGCCGTGCCGGAACTCGACGCGGCCGCCGAAACGCGCGAGCCTCTCCCGAGCCAGCGCGAGGGCGTCGGGATCCTGGTCGATGCCGAGCAATCGAACGGCCGGGCCGCGGTCGAGGATCGCCTCCGCGTGTCCCCCGGCACCCAGAGTCGCGTCGACGAAAAATCCTCCCCGTTCGGGCTGCAAGAGCCCGACGACCTCATCGACGAGAACGGGAACATGCGCCCGCTTTTCAATGTCCCCCGTCTCCCATCCCCCGTGCGTCGCCCTCGACCGCTCGAGACGACGCGCTCATTACGAAAGCAACCGTGACAGCTCGTCGTAGTCCTGATCGGTGAAGTCTTCGCCCGCCAGTCTCGATGCGA
>DATDNV010000092.1:0-6395 GCA_036518075.1 Thermoanaerobaculia bacterium | reverse complement strand
AACCGGCGCGACCGGCGACTCCCGGAAGCTCGTTGAGCGACGCGAGCAGTCGAACCTGGCGCGTCAGGTTGTACTGGGCGTTCAGGCGGAACGCCTTGCTGACCGCCGGCGTGACGCCCATCTCGGTCAACCGTTTCTCGTTGAGCGTGACGAGCTCGTCCGGCTCCTTCATCCAGATCAAGTCGTTCACGGTCGCCGTCGTGCTCAAGGCCGTCAGGATGATGCCGCCGGGAGCCAGGTTGACCGCGAACTGCCCTCCGGCGTCGTATTGCGCAACGTCGCGGAGCTCGTTGTGAAGGATCTCGTTTCTCGTGTAGGGATCCACGCGGAGTTTCTTGGCCCACTGACGCATGGCGCGGTTCACGCCGATGAGGTCTTTGGCGACCTCGCCGCTCGCGGTCACGGCCTTGCCCGCCCCCGACTGCTCCGACGCCGGTGCCGCGTCCTTCGGATCGCTCAAGTTCTCGGATTCGGTGCCCCTGGTGTCGACGCTTCCCATCTTCTCGCCCGCTCGCGACGCGCCGCGGCCGACCCTTCCAAAGAGACGGCCGATGCCATCGGGAAGTCCCGTGATCGTTTCGACCGGATGCGTCACGACGCTGACGGCTCCCTTGCCCACGTTGAGCGCTCCCTTGGCGACGCCGCCGGCCGCCACCGCGATCTTGTCGACTTCTTTCAACTGTCTGATCGCGCCGACCTCGTGAATGCGAATCGCCGCAAGGTTGGTCCCCTGCACCTTCCAGTTCCCGTACTTGGAGGTGATCGTGTAAGTGTTGAAGATCCCGTCGCTGACGGCCTTCTCTTCGACCTCGTAGTCGGACCCCTTCAGGAGAGAGGCGTCGAGGAAGTCGGCCGCCTTGAGGTCCCCCGGCTTTTCGTACGGCTGGTCGCCAGCGGCACAGACGCAGAGCGCTGCGGCTAGGCACAGCAGCCAGCGGCTCGGCTTCATGAAAGCCTCCCTTTGTTTAGGCCGGAGCCTATCAGAGAAGAGACAGTGAAATGGATCGGGGGTCCTCCGGCTCGGTTCGAGTCGATCGTTCGCGTCCGGACCCGGCAGTCTTGGCGAGGAGCCTGATATATCATCCTGAAAGAATTGAGGGTTCGTCGATCGGAGAGCCGCGGCGAGTTCACCCGCGCGCGTTCGAAAGTGGAAAGGTGGGATCTATGAAACGAAGCTTCTTTCTTTCGGCCTCGGTTCTTCTCCTCGGAATCCTCGCCGCCTGTTCAACCGTTACGACCAGCGCGGACTACGACGACAAGGCGAACTTTTCGAGCTACAAGACGTGGGGCTGGAGAGACGATGGCTCCATCAAAGATGAGCTCGTCGCGAAGCGGGTCCAGAGCGCCGTCGCGACTCAGCTCGCGGCCAAGGGCCTGACTCGCAACGACGCCAACCCGGATCTCTGGGTCGCCGTCCATGGCCGGATGTCGAAGCAGACGCAGATCACGCAGTACAACTCCGGCTGGGGCTACGGGTGGGGCTGGTACGGCCATGGCGCGGGAGGCGGAATCAGCACAGCGACGGTCCAGGAGATCCCGGTCGGCACAATCGTCGTCGATCTCGCAGATGCGAAGCGCAAGGAGCTCGTCTGGCGGGGAACCGCGAGCGACACGCTGAACCCCGAGAGGAGCCCCCAGGAAAAGGAGAAGGCTCTCAACGAGGCGCTGGCCAAGATGTTCGAGAAGTATCCGCCGCCCGGGAAATAATCCGGGCCCCGGCTCCGCAAGTCCCAGGAACAGTGTCCTCGCGCGATGCGACGCGCAAGGCCGAAAGGCCTTTTCTCCGGCGCCACCTACTGGCGGCGAGAGCCGGACTCGCGGCGGGAGCGCTATTCTCTCTTTTCGCCGTTGAGGCGTTTTCGCAGGACCAGACGGAGCCGCCGGCCGAGCAGGCCCCCCCGTTTCATCTGGTCTCCGCGAATCCCGCTGAAGCTCCGGCGCCTCTGCCTCTCGACCCCAAAACCATTGCTCCATCCATCCGGCCGAGCCCGACGCCGCCGCCCGGAGCGCCTCCCAAGGAGCGCAAGACGGAATTCGTCGGAGCTCCGATTCCGATATCCAATCCCACGATCGGAACGGGCCTGGGCATCGTGGCGGCCCTTCTTCTCCCGCTCAAAAAGAGCGACAGCGTCTCCCCGCCGGCGGTGATCGGCGTGGGCGGCTTCTATACCGACAGCCACAGTTACACGGTCGGCGCGGCGATGAAGGCCTACATCGCCGAGGATCATTGGCGGCTCCTCGGAGGAGGGGCCACGGGACAGATTCACTATGACCTTTTTCTTCCGGGAGTCGGTCCCGGCGGCTCTCCCCCATCGATCCCGATCAACCAGGACGTGAAAGGTCTCTCGGCGGAGGTTCTTCGCCGCGTCTCGTCCACCCTTTTCGTCGGCGCCCGATACATTTACGCGGATACGACCCTCAAGCTCGATGCCGCCGATCTCGATTCGCCGGCGGCACCGCCTTCCCGAGACTTCGCGGTCACGGCGGCATCGCTGGGCCCGCGCTTCCAGTCGGACTCCCGCGATTCGACTTTCTACCCGTTGCGAGGCGCGCTGTTCGACCTCACCGCCGACTTTTACGAGCCCGGCTTCGGAGGAAACCGGACGTATCAGTCCTACAAAACGTCGCTGGAAGGCTTCTTCTCGACCGCGGATCGTCAGGTTCTCGCGGCCCGGGTTTCGGCCTGCGAGGTGCGCGGAGACGCGCCCGTCTACGCGCTCTGCCTCTTCGGACTCTCCAGCGACCTTCGGGGCTACTCGGTCGGCCGTTATCTGGACCGCTCCATGTTCGCGGCTCAGGCGGAATACCGATTCCAGCTCCCCGAAGACTTCGGTTTTTTGGGGAAGTTCGGGTTCGTCGCGTTCGCCGGTGTCGGCGAGGTCGCTCCCGACTTCGGCGACATGAATTCGGAGAACCTGCTCCCGAGCGGCGGGGTCGGAATTCGGTTCCTCCTCGCCAGGGAGAACCACATCAACTTCCGGATCGACTATGCTTGGGGCAAGAGCGGCAGCAAAGGACTCTACGTCGGAGTGGGAGAAGCGTTTTGAACATGACACCGTTCGAATCGATTCACGAGCTGATCGCGAAGGAAGCACGCACCTCCGGTCTCGAGGACCGCACCCGAGCTCGCTCGTGGAAAAACCTGTTTGTCGCGTCGCTGGCAGCGACCGGCTTGCTCTCCTGTTATCAGATCCAGGCCCACGACGAGGCGCGCACGATGGCGCATAACGTCGGCAGGTACAAAGTCCGCGTCACGTCCGACTACGAAAAGGTGCAAGGAACCTGCAAGTTCGTTCGATACCTCCAGCCCGATCAGGATCCCAAGCGCATTCCGACCGACGCGGAGTTGCCGGATTGGGTCCGCGAAGAGGCCGTACTCCTCGGCGCAGACACCGTTCTACTGGTGAATAGAACCGCGGAGGCTTACATCTGCGGACCCGGACCGCTCAACCCGGACGGCACGCTCAGGAACCCCGAGATCCAGCCCCACTGACTCGGAGCGCGGCGCGGCCTTGCGCAGAGCCGCTCAAGACCATTTCTCAAAAAGTAATTCCCAGATACCGAGACGGGCCTCTGGGTCCTGCCGCCGGACATCTCGCGCGAACGGGCCGCGGCGGTCACTTCGCGACCAGGCGGCCGGAAATTTTCTAAACGAGGGCTGAGCCGGTCTTGAGCGGGGTTCCGTTAGAAAAGTCAATTGGCCCGCGGAGCGGGCCGGTTCAGATGTCTCCCTCCGCACGCGCGCGAGATCTCTGTCCGGCGTCACCCCTGCGGCCCTCTGGCCATACGTCAAGGACTCTGAGCCTGGGTGACGGGAGATCCCCCGGAGGAGCCGTGAGTGAGAGAGCGCCGGAGGGCAGAGACTTTCGACCAGGCAGGACTGCGACCGAACGACAAGCGAGGGCCCGGCTCTGACTCTTGGCGGCATGGGCCAGAGCGTGGCGACGGAGGGAGACCGACCGGAACCCAGGCTTACGCGGGTTTGGGCGCGGGCGGAAAGTTCGTCAGCAGCAAGGCGACGGCGTTCTGGATCGCTTCGCCGACCTTTTCGGGATTCTGGCCGGCGGTGCGGGAGATCGCTCCGCGCCAGATGAGCTTCTTGCCGCGGTCGCGGACGTCGACCGTGAGAGTGGCCCACCGGTCATAGGCCGACGACACGTAGATCGCGGGCGACCACCAGGAATACGCGCCGTAGATGTCGTGGTCGACGATGCCGTCCGCGCTCGTGCTGTAGCTGACGTAGAAGTCGGGCGAACCACCGTCATCCTTGCGGTAGCCTTTCTTTCCGAGCTCCGTTTCGACGTCCTTGCGGACGTGCTCGTCGATGTAGCGGCCGTCCACGACCGAGCCGCCACGCGGATACTTGAACTCCTTGCCTTCGTACCACCCAAACGTCTTCAGCGCCGCAAAGCTCGCGGTCTTGTCGTAGGCGAACTCCGGCGGCGGCAGCTTCGTGCAACCGGCCGCCGCGGCCGCAGCGAGGAGCAGAACCGTGAACCTCTTCATGGGACCGTGTCGAAACGAACGCTACTGGGCCTTGACGAGCGGAATGTTCTTCGACATGTCGAACTTGATCGCGGACCGAATCTTCGTCTCGATCTGCAGGTACCGCGCGATCTTCGCCGGTGGAATCACGCCCG
Source organism: Thermoanaerobaculia bacterium (assembly GCA_036518075.1). Lineage (GTDB taxonomy): Bacteria > Acidobacteriota > Thermoanaerobaculia > UBA5066 > Gp7-AA6 > DATDNV01. Next base: position 1,755 of record DATDNV010000092.1, on the reverse strand, counting down.
TCAGCTTCTTCGCGTAGGTCTTTTTCAGGTTGACCTCGTCCTGCTCGATCTGGAGGTATTCGTTCGTCAACTTTGTCGCGACGTCATCGGGGATCGGCCCCTTGTTGAAGGCGTCGGCATAGGCGGAGACCGTCTTCCCCAGCCGCTCGTTGATCGCGCCGAGGTCCTTCTGGTAGCTGTCGTAGACGGGCCAGAATCCCTTCGCCTCGCTCTCGGTCAGGTTCATGTTGTCGGCGACGAGAAGCTTCTTGTCCGCCTGGACCTTGGCGAGAACAATATCCATATTGTCGGCCGGCTTGTCGGACGAAGTCGAAGTCTGCTGAGCCTGCGCCGGAAGCGCGGCGAGCGATGCGATCAGAACCCACCGAAGACGAAGCATGGTCTCCTCCTTAGTGGACTGCCGAGAGCTCCGCGTCTCAAAACGCCAGCGTGAGATATCCGAACGGCCCGTCGTACCGGTAATGCAGCGCGTATGTCCGCGTGACGTTGTGGGAGAAGTCGAGCTTCACGTAGTCATAGTTGATCCCGAGACCGAAGTTCTGGGTGAAGAAATACTCGAGGCCGCCGCGGGCTTCGATGTACTCGACGCTGTAGTTGCTCGCGGTGATCTTGGGCAGCCATTGGACGTTGCCAGTCGCGAACAGCCGCGGAACGATCGTCGCCGAGACATACGCGCCCAAAGTGGGCAGCGGAGCCCAGAACTTCCTCTCCTCCAGGGTCCGCGACGCGCTCGCGCCGCCTCCAGGCCCAATGACCGAAGCCTCGCCGTTCAGCTCGAAAGTGTTGTGAGTCGCCGAGATGCCCAGACGAAGCCCGAATTCCACCTTGGGCGTATTCACGAAGGAGTAGCCGTAATAAGCGGACCAGACGTCCGTGTGCTGGCGAAAATCAACCGAGGCGCCGACCGCATATTCATGGTCGCCCACATCGATGGTCTTTTCCAGGGTGTGCGTCTCCTTTCGGGTCCAACCGCCATAGCCGAAGTCGAACCGCCCGTGCCGCCCGAAGCGCCAGTAGCCCTCGGCGCGGAAGCTCGTCTGGCTGCCCAGCCCGAGATCCCTCTCGAGATCGATGTCCGTGCCGTTTCCCTCCCCGCTGGTGGAGGGGCCAATCTGAAGCGTCGTGCCGAATTTCTGGAAGAATCCACCGAGATTGAGCCCGAAGCGCTCGTCCATCCCCTTCTCGGCAATCCACTGGGGATCCTCAAAATTTTGCGCAAACAACGCCCGGGAGGCGAGTAGTAACAGAACGACGGTGAAAAGGCGGATGCGACCGATCGAAGTCACGATGCACTCCTCCATTCGCCGCGCTCGAATTCCGGGTCACCGGAGCGCTCGCGGCGTCGCTCCAAGTTTATGAGCGTCATATACCATCGCCCTCGGGCACGATCAATATCCCTTTGGTCGAATGGTCAGAAGATATGCCCCGTGCTAAAGCTTCGTTTCGCTGTCCGAACCGGACAAAAGGTGTGGCGGATGCACTGGGATAGCATGAAGCCCCCGCAAATCGGTATGCCGAGTGACGGCCGATCGCAAGATCGGAGCCGTCCGCTTCGGCCTTGAGGGTCAAGAGAGATAGGAGGAGATGATGCGAAAGATTCTCACGGGTCTTGCCCTGATCGCCTTGCTCGCGGCCCCGTCCGCAGCGATCGCCGACGATCTCACCGGACAGCAGCACTTCTTGTGCAGTCCCGTCCTGGTCAACGTCTGCAACGACGATGGCAAATGCGAGAGCGCGGCTCCATGGGACCTCAAC
>DATDNV010000091.1:0-2665 GCA_036518075.1 Thermoanaerobaculia bacterium | reverse complement strand
CCGGCGTCTTGCGGGTCCGAAATACTGGAAATTGCCAGATTCAGGTATACGTCGACGGGCACGAATTCGGTGTCGACGAACACACGGCCGCGTCGGCGGTTCTTCCCGGTGCGGAGAAGGACCGATCGATCACGATCGCCTGTCTCAAAGCCGGCAAACGCGGGGGCCGATGCGACGCTGAGGTCTACTTCGCTTCCGGCAACGACTCCCTCCACCTTTTCACGCCGATCGTCACCAAGGACGACCGAAAGTCTTGCGGCCAGGAAATCCCGTTGCCGGCGTTCTACAACTACGGCTCCCAGAGCCGAACGGTCAGCCTCGAAATCGAGAACATCGGAGACTGCCCGATCGCGTTGATGGCTGGCTCAGCCAGACTGAAGAAGGCAGACTCGACCGAGTACCCGATGCTCGAAAGTGAGAAGAAGGAGACTTACGAGATCTCCGTCGATCCGCGAACGAGACTTCATGCAAGCAAGATTCGGTGCGAGGGCAAGACGCCCGGCGGCGTTTGCTCCTACAAGGCGATGATCAGGCTCCAGAAGGAAGCGCCGTAGCCATCCGACCCTCGTGTTCGGTGTTCGCCGGCACGGCATGAGCCTAGCAAGGATCGAGACCTCGGACTGTCAAGAAATTGCATGCCCCTCTCTCGAATAGTTCGGCGCGCCGCCGCGTTTGGGGAAGCATGCAAAGCGATCGCTGCAGTGCTGCATCAACCTTACTTCGAGTCGGGATCGCCGTTCTCCTCCTCGGTCTCGCGGCGTCTCAGGCACCGGCGGAATCCGGACTGACAGCGGATGACCAGGCTCGAATCCGCTCCGTCTCCGATGCTTACTGCGCCGCCTGGCTGCAGAACAATCCCGAGGAGGCGGTCATGCGACTCTTTAGCGAGACCGCCGTTCTCCTTCCCCATCATGGCGTCGAGCCTGTTGTCGGAGAAAAAGCCATCCGCACGTTCTGGTTTCCCAAGACCGGACCACCAACGAAGGTAACGAGGCTGACTCACTCCATTGACGAAGTCGGCGGCTCCGGCGACTTCGGATACATCCGCGGTCACTCTGGGGTGTCCTGGATCTCGGGAACGGGACCCGATTCCAGAATCCGTTCTCTCGCCGGGACCTTCCTGGCGATCCTTCGCCGTCAGCCGGATGGCTCCTGGCAAATCACACACTTCATGTGGGACGATCCGCCCCCACGCGGGCAGTAGGCGGCGAATCGCGCGAATCGCCTCCCAGGATCCATTCCGATGGCGGTCCACTCGGAGCCGAAGAAACCTCCGGTTCCAGCGGCGGGCAGAGACGAGGGGGATGTCGGGGCGCGCCGTATATAGTCATGTCCACGGAATGATCCTCTGTCCGCGTTTGGGCCACGCCCGCTGATGGTGCGCGCAGGCCTTCTGATCTTCCTTTTGTCCGCCGTCGCGCCTCCGTTCCACGCGCAGCAGCCCTTCGTCTCCGACGACGCGGAGGTCACGCCCAAGAAGGAGTGGCACTTCGAGTATTTCAACCAGTACGCGACTCTCTCCAAGAATGCCGCTCCCGACATTCGTCAGAACTGGTCGAATTTCGTCATCCAATACGGCTTGCTCGAGGGATTGGAAGTCAACGTCGACTTTCCGATTCTGTACATCCAGCGCGGTCCGGAGTCGACCCTGGGAAGCGCCTTCGGATTGGGCGACACCGACTTCGCGGCAAAGTACAAGCTCCTGGAGGACGACCCCGCCAGCATGCGCCCGGCACTGGCCCTCACAGCGGCCGTCGAGTTTCCGACCGGCAACAAATCCAATCAGCTCGGATCCGGATACACGGACGTGGACTTCAATTCGATCGTCCAAAAGACCTTCGCCGAAACGACGATCGTCCATTTGAACTTCGGCTACCAGGTTTCGGGCAACACGCTGACCGGAGCCATCGGAATCAAAACGCCGGGCCACATCTTCACGACCGGACTTTCGGTCGTCCAGATTCTGTCTTCGACCCTTTCCTTGGGAATCGACTTGAACGGCGCAACGACCCGCACGGCCTCGACGTTCGACCGCGAGCTGCAGCTGACGATCGGCGGCAACTACCAGGTCGCCAAGACCGCGACCTTCGATTTCGCGGTGCTCGTAGGCTGGTACTCCGCGCCTCGCGTCGGAGTCCTCATCGGCACGTCGATCTCCCCTTGATCCGGGACACGACTTTCGTTCAATCCGGGCGGTCGACCTCTCCGGGAGTTCGGGCCGCCTGATATCGTTTACTCAACGAGGCCGCTCACGGACCTCGGAAGCTCGACGGGATTTTGTGACCCCTACGACGCCACCGTCCGCGCCGGCGACGGCTTCGAGCTCCCCCTGGAGCTCGGAGGAGGGCCGGGAGTTTCTTCAGGAGCGCCTGGCGAGGTTTTCGCGATTCATCTTCTTCGTGGCCACCGCTTTTTTCGTCGGCGTATGGTTCACGCAGCTCGCCTGGGATCCGTCGGCCCTCAATCATGGCCTGCCGATACGAACTTCGGCGCTCTTTCACCTCGCCGGGATCTCGATCGTGTTCACGATGTGGATGCTCACGCGGGGCCCTGCGGTGCAGGCGGAGCGTCTTCGGGCGATCGAAAGCCTCGGCGTCTTCTTTCTTTCGCTCGCGATGCTGGGCCGCGCCTTCACCCTGTCGACCGCGTTTCGTCCGGACAGCCT
>DATDNV010000090.1:0-3704 GCA_036518075.1 Thermoanaerobaculia bacterium | reverse complement strand
GCCGATCTCGACATCGTCGCCTTCGACGTGTCCAAGCCTCTGATCCGCCAGGCGAGCGAACGGTATCGGCGCGCCCGGCCAACGGCACGCGCGAGCTTCTTCGTCGCGGACGCAACGCGATTCCCGCTTCGATCCGCGAGCTTCGACGTCGTTCAGGGCTACGGCGTGCTCCACCACTTTCCCGAGCCGGCGGACACCTGCCGAGAGATCGTGAGAGTGCTCAAGCCGGGGGGGCTCTTCCTCGGGTCCGAGAACAATCAGACGGTCTTTCGCGTGTTCTTCGACTGGCTCCAGAAGATCCGCCCGATCTGGCATGAGGAGGCCGGCGAGCATGCGCTGATCTCCGAACGCGACCTGCGAAGCTGGCTGGAACCCCTCGGCTGCCGCGTCACGACTCGGACGAGCGTCTACCTGCCGCCGCACCTCATGAACCTGTTCGGCAATGGCCTCGCCGAACGGATGCTCCGAGCGACGGACCGGATCGCCGGCCGAATCCCCTTCCTGAGAGGAGAGGGCGGCCTGATTCTCGTGCGCGCGGAGAAGCCGTAGTCTCCCGCTTCGCGCGAGCGACTATATCAATATAGATATAGTCATGCGCCCAAGAAACTTGAAGCTTCGAACCTTGAACTTTGAACCTTGAACTTTGGACTTCTTAGAAGGGCCACCACTTCGCGGGAACGGTCTTCGACAGGTCGTTGTAGATGACGACCGAAAGCAGCGCGAGGATCATCAGGAAGCCGACCTGAAGGATGCGCTCCTTGACCTGGAGCGAGAAGTCTCTTCGCGCCACTCCTTCCAGCGCCAGCAGGAAAAGATGCCCGCCGTCGAGAACGGGAATGGGCAGCAGGTTGAAGATCCCCAGCTGCAGCGAAATGGCGGCCATCAGCGCCACGAGCGGAATCGCTCCCCTTCGGGCTTCCGCTCCGGACACCCGGGCGATGTCGATCGGCCCGGACATCGACTTCAGGCTCGCCCTTCCGCGCAGCAGGCGCCCGAGCACCGTGAGCGTCGCCGGCACGTCGGTCTTCACTCTTCGCCATCCTTCTCGAAATGCCTGATCGAGCGGAAAGCGCTCGGTGACCTCGGCCAGGTCCGCGGCCACTCTCACCCGGACCTTCCACGAGCCGTCGGCATCTTTCATCGGCGATACGTGCGTGTCGTGGAGTTTCCCGCCGCGCAAATACTGCATCGCGAAGGGACCCGGCGCCGCCTGATTCACCGCCGCGACGAATTTCGAGAAGATCTCGTCGGGGTAGCCGCGAATCTCCTTGCCCGCGACCGAGACGATCACGTCCTTGGGCTGCAGCCCGGCGCGCGCGGCCGGGCTGTTCGGCTCGACCGTCTCGATTCGCGCCTGGACGGGCACCCCCGGCCGCAGGCCGGCTTCTCCCAACCCATATTGCGGCTCGGGCCGCGGGACGAGCGCCATCGTCAGCCGTTGGCCGCCCCGGTCGATGTCGACCCGGAGACTCTCGTTCGCGTTCGCGGCGAACTGAAACTCCGCGTCGCGCCAGCGTTTCGTCGATTTGCCGTTGATCGAGAGGATCCGGTCGCCGGCGAGAAAGCCGGCCGCGGCGCCCGCGGAGCCGGGCTCGACGACCTGGATCACGGGAAGCTCGAGCTCGTACGCGGGAACGCGCACTCCCAGCGTGAAGACGGCCGTGTGGAGAATCAGCGCGAGCGCGACGTTCATCAGCGGTCCCGCAAGAAGGATCAGCGCACGCTGCCAGCGCTTGCCGGTCGGCGGAGTTTCCGCGGATGTTCCCTCGGCGAGCGTGGACTCGTCCGGCCCCAGCCCCACCACTTTGACGTAGCCGCCGAGCGGAAGGGCCGACACTCGATAATCGGTGCCCCGCCACTTCTTCCCGAAGAGGCGCTTGCCGAACCCGAAGGAAAACACCTCGACCGGAAAACCGAACGCTTTCGCGACCGCGAAATGCCCGAACTCGTGAACAAAGACCAGAACCGACAGGACCAGAACGAGAGCGAGCGTGTTTTCCAGGAAGGTCAAAAGTGGCTCCTTCGATGTCGAGTTTGGCGCCTACCGCGCGACGGCCCTGCCGGTGAGTTGCTCGATCCGCTCGCGCGCCCGTGCCCGGCCGACCTGATCGATCCCTTCCGCTTCCTCCAGCGTCCGCGGCGCCGGCACCCCGCCGACGGCGGACGCCGCCTCCGAAACCACCGAAACGATGTCGGGGAACGAAATCTTCCCTGCCAGAAACGCCTCGACGGCCACCTCATTCGCCGCGTTGAGGACCGCCGCCATGCCTCCCCCCTGCGTCAGAGCGGCCCGCGCCAGGCCCACCGCCGGATATCGGGCGGCGTCGACCGCGAAGAACTGGAGCGTCCGGGCTCCCACCAGATCGAGCCGGCCAAACGAGTTGGCGAGCCGATCCGGATACGCCATTGCGTAGAGGATCGGAAACTTCATGTCGTTGCGGGCGAGCTGTGCGACGAGAGAGCCGTCGACGAACTCGACGAAGGAATGAATGATCGACTGAGGATGAATGACGACGTCGATCGCCTCGGGAGGGAACCCGAACAGGAAATGGGCCTCGATGATCTCCAGGCCCTTGTTCATCATTGTCGCCGAATCGATCGTGATTTTCGGACCCATCTTCCACGTCGGATGCGCCAGAGCGTCGTCCACCGTGATCGCATCGAAGGTCGAAAGGTCCCGTTCGCGGAACGGTCCGCCCGACGCCGTCAGGACGAGGCGCGCGACCTCGTGCGGCCGGCCGCTGCGCAGCGCCTGATGGATCGCGCAGTGCTCGGAGTCGACCGGAAGAATCTCGGCGCCGCTGTCGCGGGCGGCATCGAGGATGAGCTGTCCGCCGACGACGAGCGTCTCCTTGTTCGCGAGAGCGAGCCGTTTGCCCGCTTTCACCGCCGCATAGGCGGAGCGCAGCCCCAAGGCGCCGACGAGCCCGCCGACGATGACGTCCGCGCGATCGAAGGAGGCTACCTCGTCGAGCCCCTGAGGGCCCGACACGATCCGCGTCGGAAGGCCCGCCGGGAGGAGAGACTGGAGCTTGCGCGCGTCGTCGGCCTGGGAGACGGACACCAGCTCGGGCCGGTGCTCGACGATCTGACGAGCCAGCTTCTCCACCGAACGGCCCGCCGCCAGCGCGACGACGCGAAACTCTTGCGGAAAAGCGGAGACGACCTCGAGGGCCGATTGACCGATGGATCCCGTGGACCCGAGAACCGAAACCGACTTCATGGCGAACTCGCGATTATAGACGCGGGGGCGTCCACGCGATGAACGCGGCGACCACGGGTCCGGCGAAGAGAAGCGAGTCGATGCGGTCGTAGAAGCCTCCGTGGCCCGGCAGAAACGCGCCCGAGTCCTTAACCCCGGCCCCTCTCTTCCACATCGACTCGACCAGGTCGCCCAATTGTCCCGCCGTCGACGCCACCGCGGCGGCGATCGCCCCGCGCGCCGGCCCGAGCTCCGGCAGAAGCCACCAGCTTCCCGCGGCGGCCCCGAAGAGCGTCGCGCCCGCGAACCCGAAAATCGAGCCCTCCCACGTCTTCTTGGGCGAGATGACCGGGGCAAGCTTGTGCTTTCCAAACCGCGAGCCGCCGTAGTAGGCGGCGGAATCGCAGACCCAGACGAGGCCGAGAAGAAAGAGAACGGCTCGCGGCGAGACGCTCCGCAGGTAACAGAAAGTCGAAGCGGGAAGAGCGATCGACAGAACTCC
>DATDNV010000089.1:0-3490 GCA_036518075.1 Thermoanaerobaculia bacterium | reverse complement strand
GTCGAAAAGGTCGACCTTCTAGCGAAGGTGACGGCCAACGGCAAGATCCAGGCACGCCGCAAAGTGGATCTCTCCGCTCTGGTGATGGGCCAGATCACCAACCTTGCGGTCTCTGAGGGAGACCGGGTCCAGAAAGGCCAGTTCCTCCTTCAGATCGACAAAGCTCAGCTCGCGGCGCAAGCGGCCGGCCGTGAGGCGACGCTGGCCGCGATGCGCAACGATCTGGTCGGGGCGCGGGCGACCGCGGAACAGGCCAAGCTCGACTATCAGCGCGCCAAGCAGAACTACGACTCGCACATCCTGGCTGAGGCGGATTTCCAAAAAGCCAAGTCCACTCTGGACACGGCCAACGCGACGCTCGCCGCCACCGAGCAGCGGATGATGTCGACGGTCGCGGATCTGGCCGCGAGCCGCGATTCACTTTCGAAGACGACGGTCACGGCGCCGCTGGCCGGCATTGTGACGGCGCTGCCGATCAAGGAAGGAGAGGTGACCGTCATCGGGACGATGAACAACGCGGGCACCCAGCTGCTGACGATCTCGGACATGTCGGAAGTGGAGGCGGTGATGATGGTCGATGAGACTTCGGTGCCGCTCGTCAAGATCGGCCAGAAAGCGACGCTCTCGATTGACGCCTATCCGAACCGGAAATTCGACGGAACGATCACCGATGTCGGTTCCTCGCCGATCGCGAAGAATGATCCGGATCTGGAATCGCTGACGCAGGGCTCGGAAGCGATCAACTTCAAGGTTCGCATTCGGGTGGAGACGCCACCCGACACGATCCGCCCCGGCTTCTCGGTCACCGCGGACATCGTGACCGGCCGCAACCCGGACGCGATCGCGATTCCGATTCAGGCGCTGGTCGTTCGCGACGTGCCCAAGAAGGACAAGAAGAAGGCCGCCGCGTCCGTGCGGGCGGAGACGGAAGAAGGCGTGTACACCGTCAACAGTGGAAAGATCGCTTTCGCCAAAGTGGAAACGGGTCTCGCCGGCGAGCTGATGATCGAGGTCAAGTCCGGCCCGAAGATCGGCGAGGAGATCGTGACGGGTCCGTTCAAGGCGTTGCGTCAGATCAAGGACGGGGACCGGGTGATCGTGGACAACGAGGCCGCGAAGAAAGCCAAGAAGAAGGAGGAGGAAAAGAGCTCTTGACGCTCGGCGAGCTCTTTCGCGTCGCCGCGGCGGCGCTCACGCGCCACAAGCTGCGTGCTTTCCTCACCCTCCTGGGGGTGATCTTCGGGGTGGCGACCGTCGTGGCGGTGGTCTCCGTGATCGCGGGCTTGAACACCTACGTGCGCGAGAAGGTTTTCGCGTTGAACCCGGATGTCGTCATTTTCACCAAGTACGGCATCATCACGAGCCGCGACGAGTTCCTGGCGGCGATGAAGCGGCGCGACCTGACGATCTCCGACATGGAAATCGTGAGCCGCGAGTGCCGCCTGTGCGCCCAGGTCGGGGGCCGCGGCGACCGGAACAAGACCGTCAAGTACGCCGACCGGAAACTCCGCAACGTTCAGATTCAGGGCCAGACGGCAAATATGAACGAAGCGATGAGCTTTGATCTCGCGAGCGGCCGCTACTTCACGAAAGCCGAGTATGACCTGGGCGCCGCTGTCGCGGTGATCGGCTGGGACGTGCAGGACGAGTTGTTCCCCAATCAGGATCCCATCGGCCGCGAGATGAAGGTGGATGGTTACCCGGTCAAGGTGATCGGCACGCTGGGCAAACAGGGCAACATCCTCGGCCAGAGCCAGGACAGCGTGGTCTACATGCCGCTGACCCTCTTCAGCAAACACATCGCCCGATCCAATGACATCGCGATCTTCGTCAAGGCCATGGGCGGCGTGGATGGGGTCTTGCTGGCGGCCGATGAAGTCCGCACGATCCTGCGCGCATTGCGCAAGACATCCTTCAACAAGGACGATCCCTTTGGTCTCGTAACCGCGGAGCTGCTCCAGAATCTCTGGAAGGGGATCTCGGCCGGGGCCTTTGCGCTCATGGTGCTGATCTCCGGCATCTCGCTCGTCGTCGGAGCGATCGTGATCGCCAACATCATGTTCGTCTCGGTCGTCGAGCGCACCAAGGAAATCGGCGTCCGCAGGGCTCTCGGTGCGCGCCAGCGGGACATCCGCCGCCAGTTCCTGCTTGAGGCGGCGCTGCTGTCGGCGGTCGGCGGCTTGATCGGCGTCGTCCTGGGCTCGGGCATCGCGCTCCTGGTCAATCAGGTCTTTCCCGCCCAGGTGCGCTTCTCCTTCATCCTTCTCGGGATCAGCGTCGCGACGCTGACCGGGTTAGCGGCGGGACTCATTCCCGCGTCGAAGGCCGGGCGCTTGCCGCCGGTCGAAGCGCTGAGGTACGAGTAGGCCAGCGTCATGTCTTCCTTTTTCTCGCACTGGCGCCGCGGCTTCGGGGAGAACGTCCGGTTTGCGCTTCTCGCCGTGCGGGCGCACAAGTTGCGGGCATCGCTGACAGTTCTCGGCATCGTGATTGGAGTCGCGACCGTCATTGCCATGGTCTCGATCGTCGAAGGGTTCAACAACAACATCGCCCGCAGCTTTCAGAGCTTCGGAGCCACCGTCGTGCACTTCCAGAAACGAGAGGATCGCTTCTTCGGCGGTGACTTTGACGAGCTCGAGGCGCGGCGCAAGGAGCTGACGATCGAGGACGCCTACGCCATGAAGGCCGCGATTCCGGAGATGCGTGCCGTCTCACCCGAACGCTATCTCTGGAACAACCTCGACCGACACTTGAAGTACCGCGATGGGGAAATGAAGTCGCCCCGCGTCTGGGGAGTGACCGACGACTATTCCGTGGCCAACAGCCGATTTGCGTCTTATGGCCGTTTTCTAACGGCGACGGACATTCAATACGCGACCAACTCGATCGTCATCGGCGAGGACATCCGAGAGAAGCTCTTCCCGCGCGAGGATCCGATCGATAAACAGGTCACTCTCGGCGGACAGCCTTTCGTCGTTGTTGGCGTGCTGGAACCCCAGGGAAAGATGTTCGGTGAATCGCGCGACAACTTCGTGATGATGCCGATCACGACCTTTGACCGGCAATATCCGTGGATCAGGGCCGGCGCCGTGGCCGACGCGTTGCGGATCGCGGCCGTGCCGTACACGCCGGATCAGCTTCCGGTCATGATCGACAAGGCGCGCACGCTGCTGCGCACGCGACGGCATGTCGCCTTCAACAAGCAGGACGACTTCGCGATCTCGACTCCGGACAAGATGATCGAGAGCTTCAAGGGAATCACCGGCGGCGTTACCGGCGCCATGATCTTCGTCGCCTTCATTTCGCTTTTGATCGGCGGCGTCGGGGTGATGAACATCATGCTGGTCTCGGTCACGGAGCGCACCCGCGAGATCGGCGTTCGAAAAGCGGTCGGCGCCTTCCGGCGGGACATCGTGATGCAGTTCCTGACCGAGGCGACGACTCTCTCGATCCTCGGCGGCGCGATCGGCGTCATCGTCGGCGTCGCCGT
>DATDNV010000088.1:0-5074 GCA_036518075.1 Thermoanaerobaculia bacterium | reverse complement strand
GGCCGACTCGACCGAAGAGGCGCAGTTCGCGAGAGAGGCGGCGGGGTAGCGTCAGTCCGAAGTCCGAAGTCCGAAGTCGACCAACGGGTTAGATCCAACTCAGCACTTAAGACTTTAGGACTTCGGACTAGAATTCCCCCGTGGTCACCGACACGTTCGCCCGGCCGCTGAGGAACCTGCGCGTCTCAGTGACCGACCGTTGCAATCTCCGCTGCCTGTACTGCATGCCGGAGAAGGACTACGTCTGGCTTCCGCGCAAGGACATCCTGGACTTCGAGGAGATCAGCAGCCTGGTCGATGTCTTCTCCGATCTGGGTGTGGAGAAGGTGCGGTTGACCGGGGGTGAGCCGCTCGTCCGGAGGGACCTGCCCGATCTGGTGCGCCTGCTGGCAGAGAAGCCACGCATTCGCGACCTCGCCCTGACGACGAACGGCGTCTTGCTCGCCGAACAGGCCAAAGCGCTGAAGTCGGCGGGACTCCATCGCGTCACGGTGAGCCTCGATACGCTCGATCCGGCTCGCTTCGCCAGGCTCACGCGCTTTGACGAGCATGCGCGGGTCCTGTCCGGAATCGAAGCCGCGGGGGCCGCAGGCTTCGCGCCGGTCAAGATCGACTCGGTCGTGATCCGCGGCGTCAACGACGACGAGCTCGTGGCGCTGCTCGAACTCGGCCGCCGCTTCGGGGCCGAGGTGCGCTTCATCGAGTACATGGACGTCGGCGGCGCGACGCACTGGGCGAGAGAGCGGGTCGTATCGCGCGGCGACATGCTCGGGACACTCGCCCGCCACTACGGACCCATCGCTCCGCTCGCCGAAGATCGATCGGCGCCTGCGGAGCGGTTCCGGCTCGCAGACGGGACGGTTTTCGGAATCATCTCCTCGACCACCGCGCCTTTCTGCGGCTCGTGCGATCGGAGCCGTCTGACGGCGGACGGTCTCTGGTACCTCTGTCTCTACGCCGCGCGGGGCCAGGATCTGCGCGGTCCTCTTCGCTCCGGCGCGACACGCGAGCAGCTGAAAGAGCTCATCACCACGAGCTGGCGCGTTCGTACCGATCGAGGTGCGGAGGACAGGCTGGCGTTGCGGGATCGCTCGCCGCTCTTGCCGATCGACTCGTTGCGGCGCGACCCGCATCTGGAAATGCACACGCGGGGAGGGTAGGCGAGTGGCGGGCGACGATACCGAGGCCGGGAGACCCGCGGAACTGGTTCCAGGCTTGACGCATCCCCGCACTCTCTCCATCGAACGCTTCCTGATCCGGATGCGAGGCGGAACGGTGACTCAATCGGCGTGGCGTCTGTTGGCGACGGCAGACCAGGGGCAGGGCACGATCATCTTCGTCGAGGCCTCGGCCGCGGAAAACTTCTATCGAGGGGACGGAGTCTTCCTCGGATGGCCCCAGGACCGGCTGGAGGCCGCCTACCGGGCGCTGCTGCCGAAGCCCGACGAGCCTGACTTCGAGATGCACCAGCTCGGCTGACTCTGTCGATATTGATATCGCTCTGCTGCGTCGCCAGCCCATCCCGATTCGTTAGAGAGCCAGCGCGATGATGAGCGCCAGGAGCAGCACCAGCGCCGCGAGGGCTTCCGCCAGCATCATCCGTCTCAGCCGGGCTTGATCTTCCGCGGCGACCGCCATGTGCAGGGTCGAGCGGTTCATTTCGGCCTCCTTCAGGAGAAATGGTGCGCGAAACCGCGCCGGCTCGCCAGATGAACATGAACCATTTTTTCGATCTGAAGACGACTTGCTCGATCGTCGAGAACGCGCTATCGCGATCCGTCCGCACTCCAGCGACTGTCCCTCGAGAACGGCTACGCCGGGACGGTGTTTCTGCGGCGCCGGAGGATCATCTTGAAGATTTCGAACCACGAGACACTCAGAATCCCTGCACCGAAGCAAAGACCGAAATCATCGAGGTGGAGGGGCGCGAACAAAAAGAGATCTCGCAGGGTTGGCAGTGCTAGGACAGTCGAGAGGATGGCGGCCGCTCCGCCCACGACCCACCAGAGCGCCGCATTCCGGCGCCCGAGAGACTCGAGGATCGTCCGCGACGGAGACCGGTTGGTCAGGATCAGCCCGATGTTGGCGACGATCAAGGTCGAAAAGGCGAGCGCCCGGGCTTCCCGCTCTCCCTGCCCGTGAGTCAGAGCCAGGCCGAAGACCATTCCGACCACTGCCATGACCACCATGCCTTGAACGAGGGCCAGCAAGACCAGCGGCCGCGAGAACAATCGCTCCGATGCGGGACGCGGCGGTCGTTTCATGATGCCTGGCTCTTCGGTCTCCGCTTCGTAGACGATCGAGCAGGCCGGGTCGATGATCAGCTCCAAAAAGACGACGTGAACGGGCAGAAGAAATAACGGCCATCCCGAAACGACGGAGAGGAGAGACACGCCCGCGATCGGAACGTGCACGGCCATCAGGTAAGCCATCGCCTTCTTCAAGTTGTCGAAGATGCGGCGTCCGAGCCTCACCGCCCCCACGATCGACGAGAAGTCGTCGTCGAGAAGGACGAGCGCCGCCGCTTCCCGCGCCACGTCGGTGCCCCGCTCTCCCATGGCGATCCCGATGTGGGCCGCGGCCAGAGCCGGGGCGTCGTTGACTCCGTCGCCGGTCATCGCGACGACCTCGCCGGGCCTTTGAAGCGCTCGGACGATCCGCAACTTCTGCTCGGGCACCACCCGAGCAAACACGGAGACGTCTCGCGCGCGCCGCGCGAGCTCTGCATCGTCCATCGCCTCGAGCTCCTGACCGGTGATCATCGGTCCACCGGACGGTAGACCGATCTCGCGAGCGATCGACCGAGCCGTCGCCGCCGAGTCTCCCGTGATCATCACGACGCGAATCCCCGCCTCGCGGCATTCGCGGATCGCCGATGGCACACCGGGCCGCACGGGATCGACGAGACCGACGAAGCCGACGAGCTCGAAATCGAAGTCGTGCTGTTCCCGCGGCAAAGAAGGTGCCTCGAAGAGCGCCCGCGCGACGCCCAGGACTCGAAGACCGCGCGAGGCCATCGCCTCGGCGACGGCCATCGCTGCCGACGCCCGATCGGGCGGCAGGTGGCAAAGGTCGACGATCGCCTCCGGAGCCCCCTTCGCGGCCACGACAAACGCCTTACCCGCCGGCGACCGCCACACATGAGACACCGCCAGAAGATCCGGAGAGAGCGGGTATTCGCGCACGATCGACCAATCCCGGTGGATGTGGTCGCGGACGAAGACGGCGTCGCGGGCCATGCGGCGGATGGCTTGCTCCATCGGATCCGCGGGCTCGTTCTGGCTGGCGAGGATCGCGTACTCGAGCACTTCGTGGACCGGCTCGTCCACGGGAGTCGCGGCGTCCTCTCCGAACTCCTGTTCCTCTTGTCCCGCTCGCAGGGCCCGCACCATCATGCGGTTCTCCGTCAGCGTTCCGGTCTTGTCGACGCAGAGGACTGTCGCGGAGCCGAGACTCTCGATCGCCGCGACGCGTCGGGTCATGACCCGTTTCTGAGAGATTCGCCAGGCGCCGAGCGCGAGAAAGACCGTCAAGACGACTGGAAACTCTTCGGGAAGGAGCGACATCGCCAGCGTCAGGCCCGCCAGGAGGCCGTGAAGCCAGTCGGCGCGCACCAGTCCGAACAGGATGATGACCGCGACACAGATGGCGATCCCGAGCGATGCGAGCACACGGACGGCGCGTCGCGTTTCGACCTGCAGGCGGGTCGCCTCCGGCGCGATCGTCTGGAGTCTCTTTCCGATCCGGCCGACCTCCGTATCGGCGCCGGTCGCGGTGATGCGGGCGACGCCCTGGCCTCGCACGACCAGCGTGCTCGCGTAAAGAAACGGCCGATCGTCGCCGCCCGGCGTGGTCGGGACGGGAGTCTCCGAGGTGGGGATCTTGCGCACCGGCACCGATTCGCCGGTCAGGAGGGATTCGTCCGCGAGCACGCTGAATCCCGCGAGGAGAAGCGCGTCGGCCGGCACGCGGTCTCCTTCCGACAAGATCGCGAGATCGCCTCGGACGACCTCGCGGCCCGGGACCCGGCGCTGCCGCCCGTCGCGGATCACGAGCGCGCGTGGACTGGCGAGATCCCGGAGGGCGTTCAGGGCGCGCTCGGTCTTGTGACTCTGGTAGAGCGAGATCGCGACGACGACCGCGATGGATGCGAGAAGGACGATCGCTTCGCGCAGGTCTCCGAGGGCGAAATAGAGCGAGGACGCCGCGACCAGGAGGAGAATCATCGGCTCGCGGACGATCTCCGCGGCAAGCCGGACGAGCCCCTTGCGCCGCGGCGCCGGAAGCTCATTGAACCCGTCCTCGGCGAGCCGCCGCGCCGCCTCCGTTTCCGAGAGGCCGCCACCCGCCGCCGGGTCGACGGCGTTTCGAGTCAACGCGCCGGTCTCGAGGGGGCCTCGACGACGACGACAGGGACCCGGGAACGGTGCAGCAGCTCCTGGGTCGTGCTGCCCAGAAGAGCGCGCGAAACCGCGCCGCGCCCGCGGCTCCCCACGACGAGCAGGTCGTAGCCGCGGCGAGCTTCCCGGACGATTGTGCCTGCGGGCCATCCGGCGAGCAGGAGCGTTCGCGCTCCGGGGATGCGTTTTCGCGATTTCTCCAGAAGAGACCCGTAATGTTCCGCGAGGCCTTCGCGCAGCCGGCGCCGGGGGAGGCGCGCGAGCTCGCCGAGGTTTTCGACGACCGCGGCCTTCAGGTCGGAGTAAGGGCGAACGTGTGCGATGGTGACTGACGCGCCGGTTCTCTTCGCGATTCCGGCCGCGGCCCGAAGGGCACGGTCCGAGGCTCTCGAGAAGTCGACGGCGACGAGGAGCCGAAGCTTCGGACGCATCTCAATACACCACACGCCGCGACGGAGGCGTGGCCGGACGGCGGCCGATCCGGACGCGCGCGTCGACGACCAGAGCGCCCCGCTCAAGGACCTTGACGGGGTTCAGGTCCATCTCGCGGACTTCCGGGCAGTGCTCGACGAGAGCGGAGACGCGCAGCAGCAGATCCTTCAAAGCCGCCTCATCCGCCCGGGGGGAGCCTCGGTATCCGCGCAGGAGGGCGGTGCCCTTGACCTCGTCGAGCA
>DATDNV010000087.1:0-2637 GCA_036518075.1 Thermoanaerobaculia bacterium | reverse complement strand
TCAAGGACCACCGTTCCCACCCGTGAGTTCTGCCATTCCTGGGCGGTCTGACCTCGGCGCAGGACAGAATCGTCACTCGAAGCGACAATCCTTGCACCCGTGTTTTGGGTAAACCCTGTGTTTTCAACTTCATGACTTTGGGTACGAACTCTGCAACAGAGAAGGGCGTATTGGAGGGAGGCGCTGAAAATGAGATGGCAACCGATGCAACTCGAGCTGGAGGTGGAAGCGCACCACCGGGCCCTGCGTCGTTGTCATGGCTGCGGCTCCTACGTCCGGCATGCGGAGGAAAAGAGTGGCGTTCTGCGCTGCGAGCGATGCGCGGAGAAAGCGCGACGCGCGGAGGAACGCGACGAGTTCGAAGAAGAGGATTTCAGCATCGTCCGTTAGCAGGACGTAGGACGTAGGACGTAGCGTTCTTTCCAACCATCTTCGACCTTCCACCAGGACATAGGAAATAGGACCTTGGGTTTCCCCTGCGACCTGCCACCTTCGACCTACCTCCTCTTGTGGAACGCTGGGTGTAGTCGCCTTTCTCAAAGGTAGAATGCGCGCTCGGTGAAAGCCGACCACCGAGCGGTCCTTCTGCGGAGGAAGCGCTTCTCTACCGGTCTTTTTTCCGTCACTTTCGAAGCCCCGGATCTCGCCCAGGCGGTCGCGCCGGGACAATTTGCGATGCTCGAGGTGCCCGGACAGATCCGCCCGTATCTGCGCCGCGCCTACTCGATCGCCGACGTCGCCCTCTCCCGCGGGGAGGTCGAGTTTCTCGTCAAGACGATCGGGCCGGGAACGCGGGCGCTGGAGGATTTGAGCGAAGGAGCGGTCGTGCGTCTTCTGGGGCCTCTCGGCAACGGCTTCTCCTGGACCGATCTCGAATCCGGCCGGGAGGTGGCGATCGTCGCGGGAGGAATCGGGGCCGCGCCCTTTCCCTTCCTGATACGCGCTCTGGGAGAAGCGAAGCTGCGGGTGGACCTGTTCCTCGGCGGCCGCCGGGCGTCTGACCTTTCGTTCCGAGACCGCCTGGAGGGAGCGGCGGACTCTCGGCTGATTCTCGCAACCGAGGACGGTTCTCTGGGCGAACGCGGTTTCGTGACCGAGGTGTTTCGGGCAGCCGCGCGAAAAAGATCGGCACCCTACGCGCGACTGTTCGCATGTGGGCCGATGGCGATGTTCTCGGCGCTCGCTCCGATCGTCGCAGAGCTCGGCATCCGGGCCGAGTTTTCGACGGAAGCCGACATGGGCTGCGGCTTCGGAGTCTGCCTGGGGTGCGTGATTCCGGCGAAAGACAAGCCGTTCCTCGTCAGCTGCGTCGAAGGACCGATTCTGCCGCCGGAGCGAATCGCGTGGGAGAAATTGAGGCCTCATCCGTGACAGCGACGACACTACCCCTAGCGGTTCGGCTCGGCTCTCTCCAGCTCAAGAATCCGATTCTCACCGCCTCCGGCACGTTTGGCTACGGCCTCGAATTCACGGATTTCGTCGACCTTTCTCGGATCGGCGGTCTCTGCACGAAGGGACTGTCGCTCCGTCCCCACGCGGGCAACGTGCCTCCGCGCATCTGCGAGACGCCGGCCGGGATGTTGAACGCGATCGGGCTTCAGAACGTCGGTGTCGAGAACTTCGTGAAGGAGAAGCTGCCCCGGCTGCGAGAGATCGGCGCGACGACGATCGCCAACGTCTGGGGAGACACCGAGGAAGACTACGTCACGGTCGTCGAAGCGCTCGAGGGCGCCGACGGAATTGCCGCCATCGAGCTGAACATCTCGTGCCCCAACGTCGAGAAAGGCGGGATGCTCTTTGGGAACTCTCCGTCCGCGACCGCCTCGCTCGTCTCGCGCGTACGGAAGGCGACCAAACGTCCGCTCGTGGTCAAGCTCTCGCCTAACGCGCCGGACCTGGTCGAGTCGGCCCGCGCGGCTTCCGAAGCCGGCGCCGACGTCCTCTCGCTCATCAACACGCTCGTGGGAATGGCGATCGACCCGGAGACCGCAAAGCCCCGGTTGTCGTTCGGAACGGGCGGTCTATCCGGACCGGCGATCAAGCCGATCGCATTGCGCATGGTGTTCCAGGTCGCCCGCGCTCTGCCGAGAGTCCCTCTGATGGGAATCGGCGGGATCTCGGAGCTCACGGACGTTCTGGAATTCCTCGCGGCGGGAGCTTCGGCGGTTCAGGTGGGCACGGCGAACTTCAAGGATCCCTCGGTCTCGGGCCGCCTCGTGCGGGAGCTGGAGACCTACTGCGCCTCGCGCGAAGCCACGGTCGCGTCGCTCGTGGGGCGCGCTCACCGATTCGGGGAGGCGCGAGACGCGGGAGCCGAAGGATGACGCGAGCAAAAGCGGCCGAGCGGCTCTGCATCGCGCTCGACTATGCCGATCCGGCGGCGATCGTCGAGGCGGCCGCGCGCTTCGGCCCACGCGTGGGCTGGCTGAAAGTAGGTCTCGAAGCCTTCGTGAGCGGAGGCCCCGCGCTCGTCGAGGAGGTCGCGCGTCACGGAAAGGTCTTCCTCGATCTGAAGCTCCACGACATCCCCGAGACCGTGGAGCGCGCGGTCGCCCAGGCCGGCGAGCTCGGCGCCCGCCTCGTCACGGTGCACGCGAGCGGCGGGCGGGCGATGGTCCGCCGCGCGGTCGAGCGCGC
>DATDNV010000086.1:0-6615 GCA_036518075.1 Thermoanaerobaculia bacterium | reverse complement strand
GGCGGAACCGCTCGATCGACTCGTCCACACCCGCGTTGATGTTGTGGCGGTTGAACGTCTCGGTGGCCGCGGTGAAGACAGCGATCTCTCGCACGCCGGCCTCCAGAGCACGCTCGAGACCCTTCAGATTGGGAACGAGCGCCGGATAGCGAACTCCGCTCGTCCGCCGAATCCGGCGAAACACCTCCTCGGTGTCGGCAAGCTGCGGGATCGACTTTTTCGAAACGAAGGATCCGATTTCGATAGCGGGCAGTCCCGACTCGGAGAGCCGGTCGATGAACCCCACCTTGGACTCGGTGGAAAGCGTTTCCGATTCGTTCTGGAGACCATCCCGAGGACCGACTTCGTAGACGCTCACGTGCGCCGGAAGGTGCGGTCGGCGGATCGCGTGCGACTCCAGAGGGTCCATGGTGATTACGCTATCAGCTATCGGCCGGGAAAAAGTTTAAGGTCCCAGGTCCAAAGTCTAAAGTTGGAGCCTTGAAGGACATATCAGATCTGATATAACAATTTGGTTCCTTAACCTTGGATCTTAAACCTTAGACCTTGGACTAGGTGATTTCCACCAGCGGCGCACCCGCCTCGACCAGATCTCCTTCGCCATAGGCGACCTTGCTTACGACTCCGTCGTGGGGAGCACGGATGGCGTGCTCCATCTTCATGGCCTCCAGAACCATGAGAACCTGGCCTCGCGTCACCGGAGCACCCGCCTTCACGTCCACCCGCCGGACGACCCCCGGCATCGGAGCGAGCAGGTCGCCGCCCGCTTCGCGAGCGCGGGCCGACGCGGACGCCTCCCGGACTTCACGGCCTCTTCCGGCGCACCAGACCTGTGCCGCGCGACGTCCCTCCCGCACGACGCGCACGGGGAAAATGCGTCCCTGAATCTCGACCTCGACGATCTCCCCGTTCTGACGGGTCACTCGAAACGCAACGGAGCGGCCATCGATGACCGCCGTGTCTCCATCGAGCTGAACATCCGCAGTGAATCCCCCGCTCTCGAGCTTCATGCTCCGGCTCTCCACCCCGACGCCTCGTCCCAGGGCTCGGGCTTCCGCGGGATTTCGCCTTCCGCCACGGGAGCCGAGAGCGCGAGCGCGCCGGCGATCCACACCGCGTCGGGAACGGGCTCGGCGGCAGCGGGAGCGAGCTGCTCGACCAGATCGGTGGCGTAGCGGCCGGAGACGAAGGGACGGGACTCGAGGACTCTCTGAAGGAGCGGCAGGTTCGTCTCGACTCCCAGGATGACCCATTCGGCCAGAGCCCGCCGTGCCCGTTCGATCGCCGCGCGGCGGTCGGGCGCGAGGACGATCAGCTTCGCCAGCAGCGGGTCATACTCGACGCTGACCGCGCTTCCCGATTCGACTCCCGCGTCGACCCGGATCCCCGGACCGAACGGAGGTTCGAACAGGCGCAGCCTCCCCGAGCGAGGAAGAAAGGAGACCGGATCCTCCGCGTTGAGTCGCAACTCGATCGCGTGGCCCTGCGGGGCGAGCTTGCCTCCGCGCCACGCTGCCGGCAGCGCCTCTCCCAGGGCGATCTGGATCTGCGAGCGCACGAGATCGAGCCCCAGCGTCTCCTCGGTGATCGGGTGCTCGACCTGGAGCCTCGTGTTCATCTCGAGGAAATAGAAGTTCCGTCGCTCGTCCAGAAGGAACTCGACCGTCCCCGCTCCGACGTAGCCGACGGCTCGGGCCGCTTCGGCCGCCGCGCGTCCCATCGCCTCCCGCAGCCGAGGGTCCAGCGCCGCGCTCGGCGTCTCCTCCAGGATCTTCTGGTGGCGCCGCTGTACGCTGCACTCCCGCTCGAAGAGGTGCACGACGCTGCCGAACCGATCCCCAAAGACCTGAAACTCGATGTGCCGGGGTTTGTCCAGATAGCGCTCGAGGTAGACCCGATCCGACCCGAACGCGACTTGCGCGATCCGGCGCGCTTCGGCGAGCGCCTCGGGAAGATCCTCGAGCCGGTCGACTCGCGACATCCCCTTGCCGCCGCCTCCCGCCGAGGCCTTGACCAGGAGCGGCACACCGATCTCGGCTGCCTTGCGCGCAAGCGCCTCGTCATCGGCGGCGGACTCGTCCGAGCCAGGCACGACCGGAATGCCGGCCTCTTTCATTCGCCGCCGCGCCGCCAGCTTGTCGCCCATCTCTTCGATCGCTTCCGGCGGAGGTCCGATCCAAAAGAGCCCAAGCTCTTTGACCGCGCGGGCGAAGGCCGCGCTCTCCGACAAGAACCCGTATCCAGGATGTACCGCCCGCACACCGGCGACCTTCGCGGCCTCGATCAGCTTCGGTACGGAGAGATAGGTCTCGAGCGCGGGACCCTGGCCCAGAGAGAAGGCGCGAGACATCTGGCGGACGTGATACGAATCGGCATCCGACTCCGCGTAGACGCCGACCGGCTCGATCCCCATCTCGCGGGCCGTCCGAGCCACGCGGACGGCGATCTCGCCACGGTTTGCGATCAGAAGGGATGGGATCATCGGATGCCCCAATTATCGGGGCAATTGACTTTAACGCCGGAACCTTAGACGCTAAACGAGATCACGGAGGTGAGCGTGTCGGTCGAAGGCGGAATCCGGGGAAATCAGCAGCGTTTTGTCTGTTCCAATTGCGGAAAGGTCTTCTTTGCATGGAGGCCGGACGCCGAGCCCGGCGTAAAGGTCAAGTGCTACTTCTGCAAGCACGAGTTCGAGGATGAAGCCGCGAAGCGTCCTCGTCCTCAGCCGGCAGCGTCGGCGGCTCCCGCAACTCCGGCCATCAAGGAGCAGTAGATTTCCGCTTCCGAGTCCCTAGTTTTGATTTCTCAGGACGTTCTTCCAACTCGGTATCATTGCCGCCGGTCCCGCCTCCCTCGTCGCCACGCTCGGGCCATACCGTGAAAGCGACAACCGGGCCCCAGCTTGTCGTTCGGTCGCAGTCTTGCCGGAGCCAAAACTTCTTTGGGCCACGCTCCCTCACTCACGGCTCCTCCGGGAGGCGGTCCCGTCGCCGGTGTTAGAGGTGAGTGCCAAGGCAAGCTGAGAGGGCCGAGGGGTGACGCCGGACAGAGATCTCGCGCGCGTGCGGAGGGACATCTGAACCGGCCCGCTGCGCGGGCCAATTAACTTTTCTAGCGGTTCACGGCGCAAAGGCCGTCGTTGGCTTTGGTTTAGAAAATTTCCGGCCGCCGCTCGCGTAGCGAGCGCCCGCGGCCAGTCCGCGCGCGAGATGTCCGGCGGCAGGACTCCGAAGGCAAGGATCGCCAGGAACAACGTCCCGAGAATTGGACACTCATTCTCGTCCCTAGTCCCGGCTGTGTGACTATATCAGATCTGATATAACTACGCTCATTCTTTCGTCCACGACGCCGGCCGCTTCTCCAGGAACGCGCTCAGGCCTTCCTTGGCTTCGTCCGACGCTCTCCGCTCGGCGATCGCGCGCACGGTGATCGACATCGCCTCGTCGGGGTTGAGCCCGGCAACTTTTTCGATCAGCGCCTTGGCCGCCCGCACGGCCTCCGGCCCTGAGCTCGATAGCGACTTGAGTTTCCTCTCGCATGCGGATTCGAGGTCTGCGGCGGGAACCACGGCGTGAATGAGCCCGATCCGGTGGGCTTCCGCCGCCCCGAATCGATCCCCCGTCAGGTAGAGATCGCGAGCCGCCCGGGGACCGATCGCGCGCAGCACGTATGGCGAGATCACGGCGGGGAGGATTCCGAGCTTGACCTCCGCCAGAGAAAACACGGTCTCCTCCGACGCGATGGCGATGTCCGCGGCGGCAACGAGCCCGACTCCCCCGCCGATCGCCGCACCGTGCGCGAGAGCGATGACCGGCTTCGAGCATGCGTCGATCGCCCGAAGCATTCGGGCCATCTTTTCCGCATCCGCCTCGTTCTCTGCGCGTGTATAGCCGCCGGCTCGTCGCATCCAGGCGATGTCTGCGCCGGCGCAAAAGACCGGGCCCTCTCCCGACAAGACGGCAGCGCGAACATCGTCTCGCCCGGAAATCTCGGAGAAGGAGCGAGCCAGCTCGGCGATGAGCAGGTCATCGAACGCGTTGCGCGCCTCGGGACGGGCGAGCGTCACGCGCGCCACCGAGTCGGTGACTGTGAGTTTGAGGCGGGTGAAACTAGAGGCGTTCATTCAAAACGAGTTCTAAGTTCTAAGCTCTAAGTTCTAAGTTTGAAATGGACCCAACTGAGAACTTCGCACTCGAACTTTGCACTCCTTGGTCCTACATCCGAAACACGCCGAATTCCGTCTCCTCGATCGGGGCGTTGTAGGCCGCGGACAGACCGAGCGCGAGCGCCGTGCGCGTCTCCGCGGGATCGAGAACGCCGTCGTCCCACAGCCGCGCGGTCGAGTAGTAAGGGCTGCCCTCGACCTCGTACTTCTCTCGCGTCGGCCGCTCGAACTCCGCGACCTGCTCCGAGTTCATCGGACTCTCGCCCGAACGCGCCAGTTGATCCTGTTTCACCGTCGAGAGGACCGACGCGGCCTCGCGCCCGCCCATCACGGAGATCCGCGCATTCGGCCACATCCAGAGAAAGCGGGGAGCGTAGGCCCGCCCGGACATGCCGTAGTTTCCGGCGCCGAATGAGCCGCCGATGACGATCGTGAACTTGGGAACTGCCGTGTTGGCGACCGCGTGAACCATCTTGGCGCCGTCCTTGGCGATGCCCTTCTGCTCGTAAGCCTTTCCGACCATGAAACCGGTGATGTTCTGCAGGAAGACGAGCGGAGTCTTCCGCCGCGAGCAGACCTCGATGAAATGAGTGGCCTTCAACGCGGATTCGGAGAAGAGGATCCCGTTGTTCGCGATGATTCCGATCCGGAAGCCCGCCAGCCGAGCGAACCCGCAAACGAGCGTGGTGCCGTAGCGCGCCTTGAACTCCTGGAATCGGGACCCGTCGACCAGACGCGCGATGACCTCGCGCACGTCATAGGGCTGACGAAGGTCTGCCGGCAGGACGCCGTAGATCTCCTTCGGATCGTAGGCCGGATCCTCCGGCTCCTCTCGGTCCGCCGGCAGCGTCTTGACGCCTCCGAGGTTGCCCACAATCGAGCGCGCGATCTCGAGCGCGTGGGCGTCATCCTCGGCCAGATAGTCGGCGACGCCGGAAATGCGCGTGTGCACGTCTCCGCCGCCAAGCTCCTCGGCCGTCACCTCTTCTCCCGTGGCAGCCTTCACCAGAGGCGGACCTGCGAGAAAGATCGTTCCCACTCCTTTCACGATCACCGCTTCGTCTGACATCGCCGGCACGTACGCGCCGCCCGCGGTGCAGGAACCCATCACGACCGCGACCTGAGGAATGCGCTTGGCCGACATCCGCGCCTGGTTGTAAAAGATGCGTCCGAAGTGATCCCGGTCCGGGAACACGTCCGCCTGGAGGGGGAGAAAGGCTCCGCCGGAATCGACGAGGTAGACGCAGGCAAGCCGGTTCTGCTCGGCGATCTCCTGCGCTCGCAGGTGTTTCTTGACCGTCATCGGAAAGTAGGTGCCGCCTTTGACCGTCGCGTCGTTGGCGACGACCATCACCTCGCGGCCGGAAACGCGTCCGATCCCGGTCACGAGTCCCGCGCCGGGCGCCTCGCCGTCGTAAAGCCCGTTCGCCGCCAGCGCCGAGAGCTCCAGAAACGGCGAGCCGGCGTCGAGAAGCTTGTCCACGCGGTCGCGCACGAACATCTTCTTCTGCTCCGCGTGCCGCGCACGACCTGGTCCTCCTTCCCGGACGGCGGCGATCTCCTTTCGGAGCGTCGCGACCAGGCTCTCCATGGCGGCGCGCCGATCTCGAAATTCGCTCGACGCGGTGTCGATTTGACTGCGGAGCTGTTCCATAAATCTCAGACGAGCCGAGTGCGAAGTGCCAAGTGCGAAGTTCTGGGCGGACGACGCTCCCGCAACGGAGAACGGGGAACTTTGCCCCTCGCACTCCTTTGGCGTGCTCGCCTCCGGCGGCTCGGCCGCGCGGCTCGCCGGAATCGCATCAGCCCCGGACCCGCTCGCCCGCCTCTTTCTGGATGAAGTCGACCAGCGTCTGCGTCGGCGTTCCGGGAAGAAAGATCTCCCGAATGCCGAGCTTCTTTAAGGGCTCGATGTCCTTGTCGGGAATGATCCCGCCCGCCAGCACCAGGATGTCCCCGCCGCCGCGCTCCCGCAGCAATCGCAGGATCTCGGGGAAGAGGGCGTTGTGAGCGCCCGAGAGTATCGAGAGCCCGACGACGTCGACGTCCTCCTGGATGGCCGCGGCCGCGATCTGTTCCGGCGTCTGACGCAGTCCCGAGTAGATGACCTCCATGCCGGCGTCGCGCAGCGCTCTGGCGATCACCTTGGCGCCGCGGTCGTGTCCGTCCAGGCCGGGCTTGGCGATCAGGACGCGGATCGGCCTGTCCATGCGTGGCTCGTCACTCGCTCCAGTCTATCAACCGACCAGAACGACGGGATCCCCGACCCGAAGCCGGGTTCCCGAAGTCGCTTTGAGCTCGAGCCCGAGGTGGCCGTGGATTCGCTCCAGCCCTTTGAGCAGATCCACGTCGCCGGTCGCGTCGGCGCCGAACGTCAGAAGGCAGCCGCTGCATCCGCCGACGATTTCGAGCAGGGCTTCGCCGATGCGCAGCGACTGGCCGATCCACTT
>DATDNV010000085.1:0-4574 GCA_036518075.1 Thermoanaerobaculia bacterium | reverse complement strand
AAAGGAGACGAGCACGACCAGACCCGCGAGCAAGGCGGAGTGGCCAATTTGCTTCGAGTACAAATCCCACACGTACGAGAACCAGCTGGTCGCCGAGCCGCTGCGCCAACTCTCGCTCGCGAGTCCCAGCCAACGCGGCTGGAACACCGACCCCGCCACCACGACGGCGAGAGGCGCGACGACCACGCACACCAGGACTGCGAGGAGACAGCCCGCCGCGACGGCTGCCCACCGCTTATGCACGAGTCTGTCCTCGCCCGGCTGCCCAGGAGACGAGGACTGAAATCCCCGCCAACCAGATGGCCATGGCCGCGGCCGACGCGTCGTCGCCAAACGCCGTGAAGGCCTGATAGATCTCGACCGGGAGAACGGTGAATCGGCGCGACAGGATGAGAGCCGCGCCATAAGAGCCTAGAGAAACCGAGAAGGTCGTCGCAAATGTCATCCGAAAAGCGGGCATGAGCATCGGAAGAGTCACGCGGCGCAGCCGATCGAATGCCGAAGCCCCGAGGCTGCGTGCGGCTGCCTCCAGCTCCGGATCCAGTTGCGAGAACGCGGCCTCCAACGAGAGCACGGCTCTCGGAATCTCGAAGAACAGATAGGCGAGAAAGAGGCCCGGTAGGGCGTAGGCGAGCCCGGACCCGAGCGGGCGCCCAATCAGGATCTCGCAGACCAGAGGCACGACCCCCACCCGGCCCAGCATGACGATCGCGAGAAACCCGACGATCACACCGGAGAAGGCCAGGGGAAGCGACAACAAGGCTCGGACGACGCGGCGTCCTCGAAAGCGCGTCCTCGCCATGAAGCGAGCCGGAGCCAGACATAGCAGGATCGCGACCGCGGATACTCCCAAAGAGAGACCAAGTCCGTTGGCAAGCGCTCGTCGCATGTGCGGCTGCAGCCATACGAGCGCGAGCTGATGGACGAGGCCCGTCAGCGATCCCCCTGCGGCCGTGACCAGGAGCCTGGCCGCCGGAATCCAGAAGGCAACGAGAAGAAAGACACCGGTCGGCAGCAGCCACAGAGGCATCTGGCTGCGCTCGAACATCCTCATCGGCTTCCGCGCACCTGCTCGAGCCAGGCCTTCTTCAGTGCATCGGACGCCGCCGCCATCTTTGCGAGATCCAAATTGCGCACTCCACGATAATCAGCGGCAGGCAGAAACTGGGCGGCCACGTCAGTCGGAATCACGCCCTCGATGACGGGGCGGAAGAAGCCCTTCGCGAACTCCGCTTGCGCCTCCGGGGTCAACAGCCAGTCGAGGTACTCGCGAGCTTGCGACGCATGCGGGGCGCCTTTCACCATGCCCATCACGAGCGGCATCGAGAACGAGCCTTCGCTCGGAATGACGACGGTAATCGGCCCGCCGTCCACGTTCTTCATCTTGTAGCCGTTCCCGTCGGCGTTGATCCAGATCGGGATTTCTCCGCGGAGCACCGCGTTGTAGATCGATTCGCGCGGGTAGGACAGCACGTTGGCGTCGAGCTTCTTGAAGTAGTCGAGGCCGGGTTTGAAATTCTTGTCGTCGCCGCCCAGGAGCGAATTGACGCCGTACACGAGCGTATAGGACGTGCCGCCCCAGGTCGGATCGTCGTAGGCCACTTTGCCCTTGTAAGCGGGATTCGTGAGATCGGCCCAGGAACGAGGAACCGGCGCTCCACCCAGAGCCTGCGTATTCACAACGAACGCGATCGTCGCCGTATGGACCGTCCACCAGAGTCCATCCGGGTCCTTCAGATCCGCGGGGATTTTTTCCCAGCCCCTGGGCTTGTAAGGCTCGTGAAGGCCCTTTTGCGCCGCGACGAAACCGATCGCCCCCGAGTAGTAGGCGCAATCGGCGACGGGACTCTCCTTCTCCTTCTCGATCGCGGCGAGCGCGACCGAAGAACCTTTCGGGTCCGGAGGAACCGACACTCCCGCGACTTTCTTGTAGAGCGCGGTCACGCCGCCCCAGTTCGCGTAGTTGGGAATGCAGTCGTACTGGATGACAACGGCGTCCTCGGCCATCCGTAAGTTGGCGAGCGCCAACACGAGAACCGAAATGGTCTTTCTCAAGATCTCTCCTCAGACCGCGATCTTCAGTACGTTCCCAGTTCCCTTTCCTTCGCCGGCAGGACCTCGAGGCACGTCGTCCACCAACCCGTCCGGATCGTCTCGACGAACTCAGACGGAAGCCTTTCCTTCTCCATCTCGCGAGCCAGCGCTTCATGGTCATAGAAGAGAGGAACGAATTCGACTCCGACTTCGCGGCCGAAGGTCAACCGCGCATACCAGACGTTGGTCCGGCCGTCGTTGGCCGGACGTCCGAGCACTCCCGCGTTGACGACGAGGCGGCCGGACGGCAACCGACGCTTCCAGTGAAGTCCCGTGTGCGTGCAGACGAGCACGTCCGCGTCGTAATCGGACAGGAGCTTTTCCAGGAAGGCGACCGGGGTCGTCGACTCCCAGAGGAACTCGTTGATCTTCCGCGGCGAGCCGTGGACGAGGAGAACCCGGCGGCCGCCGACCTCGAAGCGGAGCGTCTTCGGCAGAGTGCCCATCCACTCTTTCCATGCCGCCGACGTATTCGCGAACGTGTAGTCGTACGAAATTTGCGCGAAGTGGTTGTCGCGCGGATCGGTATAGCCACAGTGGCAGTCCGAAGCGCCGGTTGCGAGGGACTCCTCGTAGTTGCCCTGAATGAGTCTGGCGCCCGAGTCGAGGAGAATGGGGAACACGCGGTCCGGATGCGGGCCAAACGCGCCGAAGTCGCCGAGCGCGTAGAGGCCGTCGTGCCCGCGGCGGCGAGCGTCCGCGACGGCCGCCTCGAGAGCGAGCCAGTTGCTGTAGATGCCGCCGAAAAAGGCGAGCGCCGTCACGTCCGACACGTGACCCCGTACTCGTGGCAGGTGAAACAAGCATTGGAACGAAGCGCGAATGGGCGGAGAGTGTCTGCGAGGCGGTTGCCCATGAGCGCGTCCGGTTCGTCGAGCAGGATCGGGCAGACGTAAACGCCGCGCGACGTCACCATCCGGCAGGAGGAGCACTGGAGCTTCTCGGCTTCCTCGCCGGTCAGCACGCGGCCCCGGAGGGATTCCCACGACTCGTAAGCCCGGAGGCGCTGCTCCTCCGCGCCGATGCGGAACAGCGACAGGATCTTCAAGCGCGGACGCATCAGACCGATCGACCGCATCCAGTCGAGAAACTTCGCGCGGCCGTCGGCGCTGGCCGCCTCAGCGCAGGCCTCCGTCACGGTAACGACCGGGTTCAAGCCCGCGTCGGCGAGGTTGTGGATTCCGGCGAGGATCTTCTGGAATGTTCCCGCTCCGCGGATGGGATCGTTGACGTCCGCGGTATATCCGTCGATCGAGATTCGAATGTCGAAGGAGTATTCGCTGCCGTCGGAGATGGCCTTCATTCTTCGGCAGCGCTCCGGCGTCAGCAGAAGACCGTTGGTGAGCACCGAGACCGGCCCCTGACGCAGCGACTCCTCGAGCATCGAGAGGATGTCGGGGACCATGAACGGCTCGCCGCCGGTGAAGTAGTACTCACGCACGCCCAGCGGAATCGCTTCCCTCAGCCGCTCGCGCACCTGCTCGAGTGTCAGCATCTCGTGGTTGTGGTTGGTTGGCGAGCAGGAGATGAAGCAGTGCGTGCACTTCAAGTTACAAAGCGTGCCCGCGACCTGAAACCAGAGCGTATCGAGGGCCAGGAACGGGACGGAGGGATATTCCCCGTTCCGCGCGGGATCCTGACGACTGACCGGATCATGGATGTCCAGCAGACGGCCTCCTCCGGACGCAGAGGTCCAGCATGAGAATCGAGAGAGACGGTTCCGCTAAGCGGCGGCGGGAGGCGCGCGCAATCCCAGGGGGCTGATGAGCGTGCGCGAGCGAGCCCAGGGGATCTCGGAGACGAGACGCGTCCGCTCGGTGAGAATCCGGAGAGCCAGCGAGCGCAGGCCGGCCTCCAGCGCGCGGTCGCGAGAAAGGCAGCGGAGGCTGCGGCGACCGTCGATGTCCGGTGCGGCCGCGATGATCTCCACCGCTCTTCCGCGCTCGCGGAGACCGCGCCGGAGCCGCGCGACCACGCCGCGTTGCCTCGGCGCCAGCGTCGCCAAAAGATCCGAGTCGGCTGCGGGCATCGCGAGAAGGGAAACGCCGCCGTCCGGAGCAGGCGCGAGGATGACATCGGCGCCTCGCTCGAGAGCGTCGAGCGCCTGTCGCAGAACGCCGGCGTCCGGAGCGACGTCCCCGCCGACCAGGACCGCTTTCCCCGGCAGCTCGCTGGCCCGGTGGAGCACACCTTGGACTCGTTTCCCGAGCGTCGAACCGCTCTGCGAAATCCAGAGAACCTTTCTGCTCTCGGAGCCCAGGCGCGCCCGCCACGAAGGCAGATCCTCGGGAGGAGCGGCGACGACGAAGCGGGCACCGGCGTCTCGCGCCGCGCGCCTCCATCCCGCCGCGAAGGTCTCGAACAGATGTTCCCCGGCAGCGCCGAATCCTTTGGCGCGAGCCTCGCGGCCGGGATCTCTCGCGAAGAGGACCAGATACCGCTGCACTTCACCCTATCTTACGTCGCGGCGAAGGCGGCCG
>DATDNV010000084.1:0-3292 GCA_036518075.1 Thermoanaerobaculia bacterium | reverse complement strand
AAAGGACGTCGGCGCCGGACGCGTCCATCGCCTCGATCAGATGCGCGCAGCCGTTGACGAAGAGGATGACGGGAACTCCGGGGCGCCGAACACGCGCGATCACGCGTGCCGCCGCCGGGAGCGCCCAGGCCCGGTAGTCCTCTTCGGAAAGCTCGCCTGCCCAGGTGTCGAAGAGCTGCACCGCCTGCGCTCCGGAGTCGATCTGGAACGAGAGCGTGTCCGCGACGACCTCGGCAAGCAGGTTGAGCAGACGCGAGAGCGTCTCGGGCTCGCGTCCCGCCATCTCCTTGATCCGCGCGAACGACTTGGAGCCGCCGCCTTCGACGAGATAGGAAGCGAGGGTCCACGGCGCGCCGGCAAATCCCAGCACCGCCGCTCGCCCATCGACCTCGCGTCGCAACGCGCCGAGGATCTGGCCGGTGAACCCGATCTCAGCCGAGGGATCGAAGCGGGCGAGCCGCGCCACGTCCGCAGAAGATCGAATCGGCTCGGGAAGCTCGGGTCCGCCGTCGCCGAACTCGACCCGCACACCCATGGCGGCGACGGGGACGAGGATGTCGGAGAAAAAAATGACGCCGTCGGGAGCGAACCTTCGGAAGGGCTGCAGGGAGACCTCGGTCGCGAGATCCGGCGTCCGGCAGAGGTCGAGAAACGAGGTTTTCTCCCTGACCTTTCGGTACTCGGGGAGATAGCGTCCTGCCTGACGCATCAGCCAGACGGGAGGGCGGTCCGCCGGCCGTCCGAGGCATGCGTCGAGGAGCCGTTGGGCTGAGGATTCCGGGAGCGCCACGGGTCAACAATAATCCATCAGAGATGCGGGGAAACCGAAGCTCACGGCCGCCCTCCGCGAACTCCTTCGATCCGCTACCATAAGTGAAGATGCGGGAGCTCACGCGCCGCGGATTTCTGGAGGGTTCCCTGTCGGTGCTCGTCATCCGCGCGCTCGCGAAGCTCGACGCGCCTTCCGGAGCGCAGCCAACCGGGATCGTTCCGTTCCTCGAAGAGCCGGACGTGCCGATGGACACCCTCTACGGGGAAGGGCTGGACGGGCGGCTCAACACCGATCTGTCGAAGCTATCGGAGCAGTCGTCGGTCATCGACAGTGGGCGCTTCTTCGTTCGAACTCGATTCCCCGACCGTCTCGCCGTGCCGCCGGCCTGGAAGATTCGAGTGAGCGGCTCGGTCAAGCGGCCTACGGAGTGGTCAGTCGAATCGCTCGACCGCGAAGCGGAGGATTGCGGGCTTCACGTGATCGACTGCGCGGGAAACACGCGGGCGCGCCGGTTCGGCCTCATCGGACAAGCGCGCTGGCGCGGAGTTCCGCTGGCGCGTCTCCTGCCTCAGCTCGTGGCTTCCCGAAAGGGGGCGCGGATTCGGATATCGGGCTTCGACCGGCGAGCTCCCGCGACGGCCTCCGCGCGCGATGGAAGCTGGATCTTCGACTTCGAAGACCTCCTCTCAACCAAGGCGTTCCTGGCGACCGGTTTGGATGGCAAGCCTCTCTCGAAGGATCACGGAGCGCCGGTGCGGCTGGTCGTTCCGGGCTGGTACGGCTGCGCCTCGGTGAAATGGGTGGATGGCCTCGTGATCGTGGACCGGGATGTAGCGGCGACGGCTCAGATGAAAGAGTACGCCTCGCGCACGAATCAGGACGGTCTCCCGATACTCGCGAAAGATTATCGGCCGTCTCGCGTCGAACCGGCCGCGCTCCCGATCCGCGTGGAGCAGTGGAAGCGGAACGGGCGAATCTTCTACCGAATCGTGGGAATCGCGTGGGGAGTCATTGGCCCCACCGATGTGTTCTCGATCCGGCTGGGATCGGACTCCGAAGCGCGTCCCGTCGCCGTGACGCCGCCGGGAACCGGCTGGACGATCTGGACGCACGAGTGGACGCCGGCGCGAGCCGGAACTTATCCGATCCTCCTCTCCTTCAGCGACAAGGAGCGTGCGCGCCGGCTCGCGTCCGGCTTCTACACGCGTACTGTGGCGATCACCGCGGTCTGAAGGAATCTCGGTTCAAAGCATCATCTTGCTCGGGGCCCCTGCGCCGGTCCCGCCTCCCTCGTCGCCACGCTCGGGCCATGCCGTTGGAGCTGAAGCCGGGCCCTCGCTTGTCGTTCGGTCGCAGCCTTGTCGGAGCCAATGCTTTTCTGGGTCGTGCTCCCTCACTCACGGCTCCTCCGGGAGACGGTCCCGACGCCCGGTCGAGAGGGTCAACCTGCTGCCAAGCTAAGAGGGCCGTAGGGGTGACGCCGGACAGAGATCTCGCGCGCGTGCGGAGGTGCTCTTCCTCCATCGAGGTCGGGCATCCGGCCCGTAGCCACGCACGCGAGGTGGACGGCGGCAGGACCCCGAGGACCGCCGATCGTCGTTTCAGGGACAACTGTTGAGAAACGACTCTTAGCTGGCCAGCTGCCTCAGAACGAACGGCAGGATGCCGCCGTGCCGGTAGTAATCGACCTCGATCGGTGTGTCGATGCGGACGATCACGGGAACGGAATCGACGAGCCCGTTCGACCGGCGAACTTTGAGCATCGTCTGCTGGCGCGGGGAGAGCCCGCGCGTGATGCCCTCGACGTCGTAGGTTTCGCTTCCGTCGAGCCTCAGCGTCTCCGCGCTCGTGCCCTCCGCGAACTGAAGAGGGAGCACGCCCATGCCGACGAGGTTGGAGCGATGGATTCGCTCGTAGCTTCTCGCGATGACCGCGCGCACTCCCAGCAGGTTCGTTCCCTTGGCGGCCCAGTCGCGGGAGCTTCCGGTCCCGTATTCGTGCCCCGCGATGACGACGAGCGGAACGCCCGCCTTCTGGTAACGCACGGCAGCGTCGTAGATCGTCATCTGCTCGCCGTCCGGCTGAAAACGCGTGAAGCCGCCCTCGACTCCCTGGACCATCAGGTTCTTGATGCGGACGTTCGCGAACGTCCCTCGCGTCATCACGCGGTCGTTTCCTCGGCGCGAGCCGTAGCTGTTGAAGGCTTCCGGCGCGACCCCATGCTCAACGAGATACAGGCCGGCCGGAGAGTTCTTCTTGATTGCGCCCGCCGGACTGATGTGGTCGGTCGTCACCGAATCGCCGAAGATGGCGAGCGGCCGGGCTCCCTTGATGTCGGAGACGACCGCCGGCTGGAGCGAGAAGCCCTCGAAAAACGGCGGCTCCTGGATGTACGTGGAATTTGAATTCCACTGGTAGAGGGTTCCCGATCCGCCCGGAATCGAGTCCCAGAGCGGGTTGGCCGACGCGATATCCGCATAGAGACGTTGATAGGTCTTCGCGTCCACGGACGCCAAGAGC
>DATDNV010000083.1:0-9287 GCA_036518075.1 Thermoanaerobaculia bacterium | reverse complement strand
GACCGGGTGTCGCCACGATGATGTCGGCTCCCGAGCGGAACGCGTGCTCCTGGGGACCCATCCCGACGCCTCCGAAAACCGCCGCAGCCGACAAGGGCGTGTGCATGGCGAGCGCGGTGGCGTGCTCGACGATCTGCGCCGCGAGCTCGCGAGTCGGAGTCAGGACGAGCGCCCGCGTCACGCCGCGCTTCTTGCCCACCAGATGCTGGAAGAGGGGAAGCAGAAAAGCGGCGGTCTTGCCGCTTCCGGTCATCGCACAGGCGAGGACGTCGCGTCCGGCAAGGACCGCCGGGATGGTGTCCTTCTGGATGGGAGTCGGGCGAGTGAACCCTTGATCACGGACTCCACGGACAATTTCGGACGAAAGACCAAACTGAGAAAAAGGCATGAGAATGTATCGAGCTTTCTGCGGCAGTCTCCGCACGGAGAACGAAATCCGCTGTTTTTTCCGGCTGTGTTTCGGGAACGAAGGATCTGCCGGCGGGCCTGCGTTCGAGGATGCGACGTCAGTCTGTCACAGACTGCCGCGATAAGCAACAAGGACTGTTATATCAGATCTGATATATGGCGAATCTTCCGTTGGCAGTCCGGGTTCTTGGTGATGGTTTCTAACCGATAACCTCTTCAATTCTTTCGATCCCACCACCTCGAAAGCCGACCCTCCGGCACGGCGGGAGTTCCCGAGGCCGTGGATGAGTAGTGGGACGTGTCGTTGAAGAGAGTCAGTCGAGCGCGCGTCGGACCCTTGAAGTCGAGCACGTTCAGCGAAGCGGGACTCTGATCGAGCCGGTCACGATAGCTTCGCGGATCAAACCCGAGCAACGAGCTGACCAGGAGCCGGATCGTAGCCTTGTGCGAGATGACGGCGACCTGCGCATTCGGATGACTCTCCACGATCGCGAGGAGGGTGGGAATCGCCCGCGCCGTGACTGCAAGGCCCGTCTCGCCGTCTTTGGGTGCGAAGGAGAAGGGATCACTTTCCCAGCGCGCGTATTCTTCCGGATAGAGCTTCTCGACCTCGGAGCGGCGGCGGCCTTCCCAGTGGCCATGGGAGATCTCCCGAAGACCCGGCTCCGGGGTCACCGTCATCCGGTGCGGCGTCGCCAGGATGCGCGCTGTCTCCATCGTGCGCGAAAGAGGCGAAGCGTAGAACGCGGCGATCGTTTCACTGGCAAGACGCTCCGCGAGCTTCGCCGCCTGGCTCCGGCCGGCATCCGAAAGCGCCACGTCCGTCTCCCCGGCGAACGCGTCCTCCGAGGTGAGCTCGGTGGCGCCGTGACGCACGAGAAAAAGGCGGGTGGTCATGGAGAGAAGCTATCAGCTAACAGCTTTCAGCTTGCAGCCAGACAGGTGAACCGCCTCGGCAGGCTGAGAGCTGTAAGCTGTGAGCTGAGAGCTTCCTCATCCCTTCACCTTCCAGCCCTTCTTGACGATCAGGTCACGCAATCGTTCGCGTTGGTCTCCCTGGAGCTCAATCGACTCTTCGCCGGCGTGCCCACCGGTTCCGCAAGCGCGCTTCCATTCCTTCGCCAGGGACTCGAGAAAGTCTGCATTGCGCGGCAAACCGTCGACGACCGTCACGCTCTTTCCCGACGCCCGATTCTCCCACCGCAGCGTCGCGGTGATCTTCGCGGGCACCGCTTCCGGCGTCGGCTCGATCGAGGAGGAACAGTGGCAATCGTTCCACGGCCAGCCGCATTTCGGGCAAACGCGGCCTTTGTCGGTCGAGAAAACGACGCGTTCCGTCACCGTGCCCCTTTGGCCGGCTGCCCCTGCGACGCGCGCGGTCCGATCTTCCGGTCCAGGAAGTCGGAGGCCGCGTGGTAGGCGGCGAGCCAGTGGCGGTGCTCCAGAAAGTCGTGGATTTCGTCCGGGAAGACGAGCTGCTCGACCTCGACCCCTTGCCGGCGAAGCGCCTCCGTGAGCAGAATGCTCTCGTTGAATGGAACGTTGCGGTCGTCGTCGCCGTGGATCAGAAGCACGGGCGACTTCCAGGTCTTGATGAACGCCATCGGTGAAGAGGCGAACGCCATCTTCGCGAGCTCCGCCTTCTTGGCCGGTTCGTACTCCGGCTCGAAGTTCTTGATGACGTTGTTCCAGTCGTGGACGCCGTGCAGGTCGACTCCCGCCGCGAACAGCTCCGAGGCGCGGGCGAGCCCGAGCGCTGTCAGATATCCGCCGTAGGAGCCGCCCCACAAGCCGATCCGGGATCCGTCGACATCCGGCCGCGACGCGAGATAAAGACCCGCGCCCACCACGTCGTTGTATTCGGATGCGCCGGTTGCGCCGTAGTCGAGCGCCTCGCGGAATTCCATTCCGTACCCGATTCCACTTCGGTAGTTGACCGAGAGAACGACATAGCCGCGGCTGGCGAGGTATTGATTCATCGCGTAGGCGTTTCGGTAGTAGTAGTTGTAGTGCCAGCCGACCAGCATCTGCCGGCGCGAGCCGCCGTGGAAGAAGATGGCGGCCGGCCGGCGTTCGCCGGCCTTGATTCCCGCGGGAAGGAAGAGCTGGCCGTGGATCTTCATTCCGTCGGTGGCGGAGAAGATGACCGCCTGCGGCTCCACGAGCGCGTTCAGTGGAAAATCTGCAGGGATCGTCTCGGGCGCAAGAGGCCGCGCCGCCTCGCTCGCGACCGCGATCGCCGGTTCCGGCGGACGCTTCGCGCCGGAGCGCATGTAGACGACCGCGCGTCCGTCACTCGCCTCGACCGGCCTCCATTCGATTCCTGCGCCGCTCGTCAGCGCTATGGGTTTGCCTCCTTCGGCCGGAACGGACCAGATGTGGCGGCGCTCGATGTCGCCCTGGTTGGAGTTGTAAAGCACGCGCTTTCGATCGGCGGAGAGCGAGACGTACTCGACTTCGAAATCGCCCGGCGTGAGCAGCTGGGCCGCACCACCGCCGGCGGGAACCGAATAGAGATGCGTCCAGCCGTCTTTTTCCCAGGGAAAGACGATGCGGCTTCCGTCGGCCCAGAGGATTTCGTCGTCCGCGACGATGTCCCGAAAGACGCTCCCGCGCCCGGGCGATGCGCGGAAAATCTCCCTGCCGCCGCCGCTCAAGTCCGCGACCCGGATCGACCAGGGCTGCGATTCCCGGTGCGGACGAAACGTCTGAAGCTCGAGCGACGCGGGCGTGCGGCGGAACGCAAGGCTCTTGGAGTCGGGCGACCAGGCGGGATCGTCATCGTCGTCGGTGGACGGATCGAGGTAGGTCACCGACTTGGCAGCCGGATCGTAGACGCCGACGAAGCTGTGGTCGCCGCGCCCGCTCACGAAGGCGAGACGAGCCCCATCGGGCGACCACCGGAGATTCCGGCAGGTTCCGCGAGCATGGAACGCCTGGGAAGGTTTCTCTTCACCGGCGACCGGCGCAAACCAAACCTGATCTTTATGGATGTACGCGACCCGGTCGCCCTTGGGCGAGATCGCCGGTGAGTGTCCCTCGGCGATCTTTCGCGCGGAGCCCCCCGACAAAGGCGCCCAGAAGATCGCCTGTTCGGATCCTTCGGGACGGCTCGAGGGGTTCGGAGACTCGCCTTTGCGATTTGCGTCGCCTCCTCGCACGAAAACGAGACTCTTGCCGTCGGGCGCGAACGCCAGGTTTCCGATCTCCTGGCCATCATCCTCGCCGTTGGCGGTGAGTGCGCGCCCCTGATACTGGGGGGGAGAGGCCGCCCAGACATTGCGAACGCCGCGGTCGTTGAAGACCCAGGCAACGGCACCTCCGGCCGGCGCCGCGACGAGGTCCGAAGGGAAAGGGGCCGAGAGAACCTGTTCGAGCGTAAAGGATCTGGGCGTCTGGGCCAATGCCCACGCCGCGGTGACGATGCCGA
Organism: Thermoanaerobaculia bacterium; assembly: GCA_036518075.1. Lineage (GTDB taxonomy): Bacteria > Acidobacteriota > Thermoanaerobaculia > UBA5066 > Gp7-AA6 > DATDNV01. The sequence goes on along the minus strand of DATDNV010000083.1, from coordinate 5,449 downwards.
GAAGGACTCCTCGAGTCGCGATGCGCCGCGCCATCAAAGCCTCCGATCGCGCTGAATCATAAGTGACGAGCGACGAGTGACAAGCGTGGAACGGATCTCTTCTCGTCACTTGTCACATGTCACTTGTCACATGCAAATAGGCGTCGCCGAAGAGACTCGGAGCCTGGAATTCCTTCCACTTTTTGACGGTTCTTCATAGTTCATTTGCCCGATCGCCGGGAACCGGAAACAATATGAGTGAAACCATGACTGTCGCTCCCCCCGACACGACTCCCTCGACAGGAGTGCGCGCCGACCGCCGGGCGCTCGCGATCGTGGCTCACGTCGATCATGGCAAGACGACGCTCGTCGACGCGCTGTTGAAGCAGTGCAGGACCTTCCGCGCGGGCCAACACGTCGCCGAGCTGGTGATGGACTCGGGCGAGCTCGAGCGCGAACGCGGCATCACGATTCTGGCGAAGAATACGGCCGTCAAGTACCGAGACACGATCATCAATATCGTGGATACGCCGGGCCACAGGGACTTCGGCTCGGAAGTCGAGCGCATCCTGACGATGGTGGAGGGCGTGTTGCTTCTCGTGGACGCCTCGGAGGGTCCTTTGCCGCAGACGCGGTTCGTTCTGAAGAAGGCGCTCGAAGGCAGCAAGCGGCCCATCGTCCTGATCAACAAGATCGACCGGCCCGATGCCCGGACGGCGGAGGTCGAGGAAGAAATCCACGACCTCTTCCTGTCTCTGGCGACGGAAGACCACCATCTCGACTTCGAGGTTCTCTACGGCGCCGGGCGGTTGGGATTCGCGTCGAAGGATCCCAAAGCAACCGGGGGCGACTTGAAGCCCCTGCTCGATACGATCTTGAGTCACATTCCCGCTCCGGTCATCGGAGACGCCCCCTTCAAAATGATCGTTGCCAACATCGACTATTCCGACTATCTCGGACGGCTGGCCATCGGCCGCATCCACTCGGGCAGCCTCTCCCACGCCATCGATCTGGCGGCCGTCCGTCCCGACGGGACCGTGGTTGAAAAGGGAAAGGCCGGCAAGATCTATTTGTTCGAGGGGATCACGCGCGTAGAAGTGACCGATGCGTCTGCGGGCGACATCTGCATGATTTCGGGTTTCCCGGACATCGAGATCGGGGACACGATCCTGGACCTCTCGGACCCCACGCCGCTGCCGGGCATCCGGGTCGATGAGCCGACGCTCTCCATGGAATTTCGCATCAACGATTCGCCGATGTCCGGTCTGTCGGGCAAGTACGTGACCAGCCGGAATCTTCTCGAGCGCCTCGAGAAGGAGCTCGAGAGAAACGTCGGACTTCGGATGGAGAAGACAGCCTCCCCTGATGCGTTCCTCGTGCTCGGACGCGGCGAGCTGTCGCTGGCGATCCTCGCGGAAACGATGCGCCGGGAAAGCTACGAGTTTTCCCTCGGGCGTCCGCAGGTGATCTTGCGACGCGACGAGGCCGGTCAGCTGCAGGAACCGTACGAAGAGCTCGTCATCGATTGCGCCGACGAGTTCACCGGAGCCGTCATTGCAGCGGTGGGGGAGCGCAAGGGAGAGCTCAAGCACCTGGGCAAGCACGGGGACCGCACCCGGCTCGAGTTCACCATTCCCTCGCGGGGACTTCTCGGGTTTCGGCTGGAGTTTCTAACGCTGACGAAGGGGACCGGCCTGCTCAATCATCTCTTCGACCAGTACGGCCCTCACAAGGGTCCGCTGCCCAACCGCTCCAAGGGCGCGATGATTGCCAAGGAGGGAGGAGACGTCACCGCTTACGCGCTCGACCGGCTCGGCGACCGCGGAACGTTCTTCGTCAAGCCGATGGAGAAGGTCTACGCGGGGCAGATCGTCGGCGAGCAGGTCAAGGAAGGCGAGATGGTCGTCCAACCGTGCGAGAAGAAGCACCTGACGAACATGCGCGCGTCCACATCGGACATGGCGATCAAGCTGAACCAGCCGCGAGAATTGAACATCGAACAGGCGATCGAGTGGATCAACGACGACGAGCTGGTCGAGGTCACTCCGGCTGCGGTCCGCGTGCGCAAGCGCGTCCTCGACCACAGCAAGCGGAAGAGCTCACAGAAGGCGGGTGCGGGGGTTTGAGGGGGCCAGTTTAAGCGGTCGCTCGAGGCTTTTGGCGCGGGCGGTCGCTGCGCGACCGGCGCCGAGAATTTTCTAAAACGGAAGCCCCGATGAGCCAGCGGGGCTTGTCAACCTGCTCTCGCTTCTAGCTGCGAGACCCGACCTCCAGCTCATCGGCCACACGGATCATCTCGTCCCGGATCGACCGTCTCTCGGCGAGGAGCCTCTGGACGGCGCGCGCCGAAAAAACGAGGGAGAGCCAGGCCCGCGCCCGGCCCGCGACGTCGTCGAACCGCTCGGCGAACAGAAGCGCCGCGTAGCCCGAGAGCGGTAAGAGGACGAGCGCCGCCGCGGCGGCCCAGGGTCCGAAAAGCCGCAGCGCGCCCCAGGCCGCCAGGAGCCAGGTCAGCGGGAAGAGCAGCATGGCGCCGATGATCTTGGCCGTCGCGAGAACATCCACTTCGTCTTTCGCGACGAGACCGGCGACCTTGCCGACGAGGCGATAGGCGGGGTAGTGAATGACGATGCCCGCCGCTCCGAGCGGCGCCCAGACGAGGTCCGCGAGGCTTCGCGCCAGAAGAGAGGCCGCCTCGTGTCGGTCGAGCGCGCGAGGAGTCAGGTGCTCGAGCCGGAGATGAGCCTGCCTTCGTTCGGCTTCGAAGCGCGCCAATCGGCTCCTCATTTCCTCCAGCCGAGCAGGGTTGCGCTCGGACAAACGCCGGTAGCCCTCGACGAAGCGTCGGTGGAGCTCGACCTGACGCGAAAGCGGCTCGCCGTCGGCATCGGCATCGATCGAGAACACTCTCTCGGCCCGGCGAACCAGGTCGGCGGCTTCCCGCGTCTCGTACTGAATCGTCTGTTCCCTGAGAGCGGCCTCGATCGTTGTGGTGAGCCGGCGCACCTCGTCCGGCGGAAGCTGGCCATCCGCGCCGAGATCGATCGGCGCCACCGGGATCGGATTGCCGAAGGAAAGGAGAGCGGAGCTGCGAAACGTTCTTTTCCAGGTGTAGTAGAGGCCCGCCGGCACGATTTCGAGCGGCGCTCCGGATTGCGATGAAGCGCCCAACGCGATCCGGGCCGCGCCTGTCTTCAGCCGCATCAACCTCGGCTCGTCGTGCGACACCCCTTCGGGAAAGATTGCCAGGCTTCCTCCCCGGCAGAGAAGCGCCGAGGCTCTCTCAAACGTCTCGCGGTTTTTGGCGACGTCGGAAAAGGAGTCCTGGCGGCGGTAGACCGGGATCGAGCCGAACGCCCGCACGACCGCGCCGATGACCGGCATGCGGAAGAGGGGCGCTTTGGCGAGAAAGAAAATCGGCCTCGGCGCGAAGCACAGGAGAAACAGCGGATCGACGAGCGCGTTGGGGTGGTTGACGACGAAGATCACCGGACCCTGGAGCGGAACGCGCTCGGTGCCTTCCACCTCGATCCGGCGGAAGAAGAGGCGGAGGACGAAGCGGAAGAAAGCGCGCAACATCAGAATTCAATGTTCAAAATTCAATATTCAAAATGGGAGGCCGATTTCATTTTGAATCTTGAATTCTGAATTTTGAATCTGCTTCCGCGCTCGAGAGCGCGGCCATCAGCCAGATCCCTCCCGCCGCCCCGACCGCGATCGGCACGATCAGGAACGCCTTCGCGAGCGAGCTCGCGTCCGAAATCGCGCCGATGATCGGAGGGGAAGGTACGTCGCCGAGGAGGTGGATCGCGAGGATCGAGAGGGCGACTGCGGTCGCCCTCTCCGTCGGCGCGACTAAGTTGACGATCGCCGAGTTGATCGGGCCCGTCGACGCGAAAAGCAGCAGCTCGGTGACAACGATCGCGGTCATGTAGACCGCGCGGTTTTCGGCGACGAAGGCGGCGAGGGCAGCCGGAGCCGCGGCCAGCGTCGCCCATCCGGAGACCCACAGGTAGGCCTGGGGAGAGCGTTTCAGGAAGAAATCCCCGAGCCAGCCGCCGGCGAAGGTTCCGATGAAGCCGGTCGCCACGACGATCGCGCCGAATTGAATCGTTGCCTCCGACTTGGAGAGTCCGCGGATGCGCTCGAGAAATGTGGGTGCCCAGAAAGCGAGCCCGCCGAGCGCGAAGGTATAGGCCGCGTACCCGAGGACGGTCAGGGCGTACGGGCGGTTGCCGAGCAGATCACGGTAGGCGGCGATCCAGGACCTGGGACGCTCGGGGCGCGGGGCGGTTCCTCCCGCCTCTTCGTCTCGGGCTCCGCGCGGCGGATCCACGAGAGTCAAGCAAGCGAGCGCGAGCAGGACGCCGGGCGCGCCGGCGATGAAGAACGCGTAGCGCCATCCCAGATGCTGGTCGATCAGTCCGCCCAGAACGTAGCCGGCTGCCGATCCGATCGGAATGGCAGCGAAAAAGACGGCGAAAACGCGGCCCCGTTTCTCCTTGGGAAAGTAGTCGGCCAGAAGAGCCGGCGCGACCGTCCCGTACGCGGCTTCGCCGACCCCGACGGTCGCGCGCGCCGCAAAGAGCCCGAGAAAATTTCGCGCGAAGCCGCCGAGGGCCGTCGCGATGCTCCAGATTCCCACGCCGATCGCGAGCAGCCTCGGCCGGGCGCTGCGGTCTCCCAGGGTCCCGAAAATGGGAGAGGTCAGCATGTAGACGACGAGAAAGGCGGTCGCGAGCGACCCGGCCTGCGTATCGCTCAAGGCGAGCTCCGACTTTTTCAGGCTCTCGACGAGCGACGAGATGACGTACCGGTCGAGGTAATTGAAGAGGTTGATGAGCGTCAGGACGGCGAGGCCTGTCCTCGCGCTTCGCCACCGACCGTCGCCGAGCGAGGACACGACCTCAGACGCGCGGAGGCCGCGGCGCGACCCGGCGAGCTCGCATTCGATTGTTCATTGCGAGGTTATATCAGATCTGATATATCACGAATTTCCCGGATCCGCAAGGAAGGTGGCGCGGTTTTCAGGCCCTTCCCAGACCGTGACCTGAGCGACCCGGGCGGTCCCGAGAGTCGCCGATCCGGCGAGTTTTTCGGCGAAGTAGCGCGCGAGATTCTCTGCCGAGGTATTGCGCCGGGCAAACGCGGGATGCTCGTTGATGTACGTGTAGTCGAATTCGCGGGCCAGCGCGTCCAGCGCCTTTTGAACCGACAGAAAGTCGGCGGCAAGGTCGAAGCGTTGGAGCTCTTCGGCCTCCACGACCGCCTCGACCCGATAGGAGTGCCCGTGCAGAGGCTCGGGGCCACCTTCGTAGTCGATCAGATTGTGCGCGGCCTCGAAACGGGCCGAGACGGTGATGCGGTAAGACACGAGCTGTCAGCTGTCCGCTGTCGGCTGTTAGCTGTCCGCTCTCATTACCGTCGCCTCGCGCGTGACCGAGAGAGCGGCCTGCTCGGCCGGCGGGAT
>DATDNV010000082.1:0-6371 GCA_036518075.1 Thermoanaerobaculia bacterium | reverse complement strand
CCGGTGACCACGATCGTGCCGATCTCTTCGCTCGAGGAAGGAATCCGCGTCGCGAATTCCGTCTCGTACGGGCTCTCGGGCTCGATCTACACGCAGGATGTCAACCAGGCGTTCGCGGCGATGCGGGACTTCGAGACCGGAATCTTCTACGTCAATTCCTCGACGATCGGGGCGGAAGTGCACCTGCCCTTTGGAGGCGTCAAGGACACCGGCAACGGCCACCGCGAAGCGGGCATCGCCGGCCTCGACGTCTTTACCGAGTGGAAATCGATCTACGTCGATTTTTCGGGAAGGCTGCAGAAGGCTCAGATCGACACGCACGGCAAGGACTAGCTTGGCTGCGATTTCTCGAGAAGTTGCTCCCGTCGAAGACGCTTGGCGATGGGCCGCTTCCCTGGGAGGCACGCTCCGGCCCGGCCTCTGATCGCCGCGACCTGGCCCTCGCTGGTCGCTCGGTCGCAGACTCACCGAGCTGAAGGATCCGGCGTGGTGAGCTCCCTCGCTCATCGCCTCCTGCGGGAAGCGGCCCATCGCTGTCCATTCACCGGCGTGATTGAGCGCTGAACTTGAGGGCGGGTGACGCCGGACGAAGGCTCGCGTGCGCGCGGAGGCATCTGAAGCGGCCCGCTCCACGGGCCAATCAACTTTTCTAACTATGGGCGGGACATAGGCGGGCTCGGCTCTCGTATTAGAAAATTCTCGGCGCCCGGTCGCGCAGCGACCGCCTGCGCGGAAAGCCGACGGCGGCAGGACCCGCCCGCGTTTTCACCGACGCGCGCGCGTCTTGCAGACTCCTCCGATAGAATCTCGCGGCTTTTCCGTCATGGATTTTCCGTCATGGAGGTGTCCGTGAGAGCGTGCCGTGCCTGGTTCTCCGCAATCGTTCTGGTCTGGTCGGCCTCGCTGATCTTCGCCGCCGAGGCGAAAACCGCCGATAAGAAAACTCCGGACAAAGAGCCGCCGTCGCTGTCGAAGCTCTATTCCGCGATGGAGTTTCGGTCGATCGGCCCCCATCGGGGGGGCCGGGTCACGGCGGTGACGGGAGTCCGCGGACGCCCGCTCGTGTTCTATTTCGGCGGAACCGGCGGCGGGGTCTGGAAGACGGTGGACGGCGGTTCCAACTGGCAGCCCGTCTCCGACAAGGACTTCCACACGGGCTCCGTCGGCGCGGTCGCCGTCTCGGAGTCGGACCCCAACGTCGTCTACGCGGGAACGGGCGAGTCGCCGATCCGCGGAAACGTCTCCAACGGTGATGGTGTGTACAAGTCGACCGATGGCGGGAAGACCTGGACCAACGTCGGTCTCTCCGACACCTACCAGATCTCGCGCGTCCGTGTGCATCCTAAGAATCCGAATCTCGTCTACGTCGCGGCGCAGGGCCACGTGTGGGGACCCAATTCCGCGCGCGGGATCTATCGATCTCAGGACGGGGGCAAGAGCTGGGAGAAGGTCCTGTTCGTCTCCGACAAGACCGGCGCTTCGGATCTCGTGATGGATCCGGAGAACCCGCGCATTCTGTACGCGGCGTTCTGGCAGGTGTACCGCAAGCCCTGGACGCTCGAGTCGGGAGGGTCGGAAGGCGGCATCTGGCGCTCGTCCGACGGCGGCGACACGTGGAAGAAGCTCGCCGGCGGGCTGCCCGAAGGCACGGTCGGCAACATCGGCGTGGCGGTTTCGGGATCGCGCCACGACCGCGTGTGGGCGATCGTCGAGTCGAAGGAGAAGGGCGGCGTCTACCGGTCCGATGACGGCGGCGAAAAGTGGACGCGGACGAACTCGGAGAACAAGCTGCGCCAGAGGGCCTGGTACTACACACGCATCTACGCCGATCCCAAGAACGCCGACACCATTTATGTCCTGAATACCGGCTTTTTCCGTTCCGGCGACTCGGGCAAGACGTTTCAGCCGATTCGGGTTCCGCACGGCGACAACCACGATCTCTGGATCGATCCGGACGAGCCGGAGCGGATGATCGAATCCAACGACGGCGGAGCGAACGTCACCTTCAACGGCGGGGCGACCTGGTCTTCGATCATGAACCAGCCCACCGCTCAGATCTACCGCGTGATCACGGACAATCAAACCCCGTACTGGGTCTACGGCGCGCAGCAGGACAACACGACCGTCGCCATCGCGAGCCGCGGACGCGAAGGATCGATCGGCATCAACGACTGGCATCCGGTGGGAGGCTGCGAGAGCGGATGGATCGCGCCCAAGCCGGGCAACCCGGATGTCGTCTTCTCCGGTTGCTACGGCGGCTCGATCACGCGGTACGACCACAAGACCGGCGAGAGCCGCGAAGTCGTCGCGTGGCCGCAGCTCGCGATCGGACAGGCGGGCAAGGACCTGAAGTATCGCTTCCAGTGGAACGCGCCGATCCTCATCTCGCCGCACGATCCGAACGTCCTCTACCACGCCTCCCAGATCCTGCTCGAGAGCCGCGACGAAGGGCAGACGTGGAAAGAGATTTCTCCCGACCTCACTCGCAACGACAAGTCGAAACAGGAAAAATCGGGCGGACCGATCACTCACGACGACACCGGCATCGAGATCTACGACACGATCTTCGCGGTCGTCGAGTCGCCCCACGAAGCGGGCGTGATCTGGGCCGGGACCGACGACGGGTGGGTGCAGCTCACACGCGACGGCGGGAAGACCTGGAAGAACGTGACTCCGACCGGTATGCCGGAGTGGGCGCGCGTGAATTCTCTCGAGGTGTCGCCGCACGACAAGGCGACCTGCTACGTCGCGGCGACGATGTATCAGTTCGACGACTTCCGGCCCTATCTTTACAAGACCGGCGACTACGGCAAGACCTGGACGAAGATCGTCCGGGGCATTCCCGACGGTGTGTTCACGCGGGTCATCCGGGAGGATCCGGCCCGACGCGGCCTGCTGTACGCGGGAACGGAGTACGGTCTCTACATCTCCTTCGACGACGGGGCGAACTGGCAACCGTTTCAATCGAATCTCCCGGCCGTCCCGATCACCGATCTCGCGGTCAAGAACGGAGACCTCGTCGTTGCGACGCAGGGCCGCGCCTTCTGGATTCTCGACGATCTGACGCCGCTGCACGCTTACACCGACTCGATTCGCGGCGAGCGCCTACACCTCTTCGCGCCGCGTCCGACGCCGCGCATGGCCGGCGGAGGGTTCGGAGGCGGAGAGGAAGAATCCTCGGCGCCAGCGGGGAAGAACCCGCCCAATGGAGTCCTCGTCTACTACTTCCTCAAGGAAAAGCCGAAAGAGTCGGACAAGCTGACCGTCGAGTTTCTGGACGGGGAGAAGGTCCTGCGCTCCTTCTCGAGCGAGAAAAAGGAGAAGAAGGAGGGCGAAGCGGAAGCGGCCGACGAGAGCGACCGCGGCGACAAGCCGCTCGAGCCCAAGGAGGGCTTGAACCGAGTCGTCTGGGACATGCGAATCGTCAAGCCGACCCTCCTGCCCAAGGCGGTCATCTGGGGCAACCGCAACGGGCCCAAAGTCGCCCCGGGCAGCTACAGCGTTCGCGTCAAGCTCGGCGATCAGGTCGCCACGGAGCGATTCGAGGTCCGTCCTCATCCGGGGGTGGCGGCGACGGCCGATGATCTGAAGAAGCAGTTTCAGCTGCTGGCCGACGCTCGGGACGGGCTCTCCGCCTGCCACGCGGCGGTCATCCAGATCCGGGACCTCAAGAGCCAGATCGACGCGGTCACCAAACACGCCGAGAACCTCGGCAAGAACAAGGAGCTCACCGACAAGGCGAAGGCTCTGACAGAAAAGCTCACCTCGGTCGAGAAAAAGCTGGTCAACCCGGAAGTCAAGAGCAATCAGGACGTCTTGAACTTCGCGCCCGCGCTCGATCACCAGTTCGCAGGGTTGGCGTCGGTCGTCGCGTCCGCGGACTCGAAGCCGACCGACTCGTCCTTCGTCTACTACAAGGAGATCAAGGGGAAGCTCGACGGAGTCCTGGCCGAGCGGGATGGGCTCATTTCCGGGGATCTTGCCGAATTCAACAAGGCGGTGCGGGCCGCGGACATCCCTCCAGTGGTCGTGGTCAAGCCCAAGGAAGAGTAGCCGAGTACAATATATATATTGTTATCCGCCCGTATCGGATTGTTGTCCCTAGTGCCTAGTCCCTAGTCGGGGTTCCGACCAAGGACTACGGACGAAGGACTAAGGACTGCTCGCTCTCTCGACGGCTTGGAGTAGTCCGGCAAGGTCGGCAGGCAGGGGAGCGACGATCTCCAGGGGCTCGTGGGTCTCCGGATGGCGCAGCGTGACGCGCTCGGCGTGGAGCGCCTGGCGCGGGAACTCGGCGAGCGTCTTCTTGAGCGCAGGATCTTTGACGCGGTCGTATCGCGGGCGCCCGTAGACCGGATCTCCCACGATCGGAAGCGCGGACGCTGCCAGGTGTACGCGGATCTGGTGGGTGCGTCCGGTGATCAGGCGACAGCGCAGGAGCGTGAGGCCGAGCGCAAAGAACTCTCGTTCGATCTCGAAAAGGGTCCGCGCCTCGCGCGAGCCCGCCGGAGGACCGTCGGCGGCGCGGAAGGCCTTCATCTTCTTGCGGTCGCGCGGGTCGCGACCGATCGCGAAGGTCACCTCCCCCTTGCGCACGCGGGGAATCCCGGCGACGAGAGCCAGGTACTCCTTGCGCAGAAGCCGCTTCTTCAGCTGCCGTGAGAGCGAGGCATGGGCCAGATCGGTCTTAGCGACCAGAAGGACTCCGGACGTGTCGCGGTCGAGCCGGTGAACGATGCCCGGTCGCAGCTCGCCGCCCACTCCTCCCAGATCGCGGACGTGGTGGAGGAGAGCGTTGACGAGCGTGCCGGAGGGGTGCCCGGGAGCGGGGTGAACGACGATGCCCGGAGGTTTGTCGATGGCGAGGAGCTGCGCGTCCTCGTAGAGAACGGTCAGCGGAATCGCTTCGGGCTCGATCGCGACCGGCCGAGGCTCCGGGATGTCCACCGAGACCTCTTCGCCGCGCCGGACGACGTGGGAGCGCTTGACCTGCGCGCCGGCGATGCGGACCGCGCCCTCGTCGATGAGCTTCTGGATTCGGGAGCGCGAGAGATCCGAGCAGACGCCGGCGAGAAAGAGATCGAGTCGCGCGCCGGCAGAGGGCTGACCAACCTGGAAGCGGCGAATCATAGGTTCACTAAGCCCATCCTCCATGTCATTCCGAGGAGCGCAGCGACGAGGAAACATCTGAACCGGCCCGCTTCGCGGGCCAATTAACTTTTCTAACCTGGACTCCCAAGGGTCGCGCTCGGCTTTAGTGTAGAGAATTTCCGGCCGCGTGGTCGCGCAGCGACCGCCGCGGCCTGTCCCCTCGCTTCGCTCGGGATGACAAAGAGGGGTGAGGGACTCGGGACGACAGGGCGGTCAGGCTTCGGCTCGGTTCCGCCGGGACAAATAGAAGAGCATCCCCGCCGAAGCGAGCGCGGTCAGGATGCCGATGAACTGGGAAGTCGACAGCACGTCCGGAATGAGGAACCCCCGCACCGTGTCTCCGCGGAAGATCTCGATGATCCCCCGGGTGACCGAGTAGAGCAGAACGTACAGCCAGAACACTTCGCCGTCGAAGCTCTTGCGGCGGTAGACCCACTGAAGCACCAGGAAGATCAGAAGTGAGTTCAGCGACAGGTAGATCTGCGTCGGATGCAGCGGGACGTTCAACGGCGTCCCCACGTTCTCGTGAGCGAGTGGGTTCGTAAACGTGACGTGGAATGGACCCGACGTCTCCTTGCCGTAACAGCAGCCGGCGGCGAAACAGCCCCAGCGGCCGATCGCTTCACCGAGCGCGATCGACGGCGCTCCCATGTCGGCGATGCGCCAGGCGGGGAGACGGTGCTTGCGCAGGTACCAGATGCCGACCACCGAGGCGCAGAGAAGGCCGCCGTAAAAGACCCCGGCCGACTGAACCACCTCGATCAGTTCGCGCGGATTGGCCCAGTAACGCCGCCACTCGACGATGATGAGTAGAAGCTTCGCGCCGAGGATCGCGGCCGTGAGGACGTACAGCGAGAGATCGAGAATCTTCTCTTTCGGAAGCCCCTCCGCCTGTGCCTTGCGGTTCAGCAGCCAGATCGCGACGAGGTATGCCGTCGCGACGAGCACTCCGTAGGTCGGCAGAGAGAAGGAGCCGATGTGGAGAAGGCGCGGAAGCACGTTAGAGGGCGGGAGACGCGGGCCTGGACTCCTCGTCGCTGCGGAGCATGTCCAGGAAAGCATTCCGACTCCCACGCAGATGGCGGAATCGGCGACGTTGAATGCCGGCCAGTGATGTCCCGACACGAAGAAGTCGAGGAAGTCCACGACGTAGCCGAAGCGCACGCGGTCGAGAAGGTTGCCGACCGCGCCGCCCAGGATCAGCGCGAACCCGATCTGTA
>DATDNV010000081.1:0-3260 GCA_036518075.1 Thermoanaerobaculia bacterium | reverse complement strand
TCGATACTCAGGCGCCGCCGGGAACGATCGAAGTGGTGATCGCGAACCGCTGGGGAGCGGCGGTGACCGCGCTCCGGGAGGATTTTCCGTCGGTGATCGTCGTCGACACTCCGGACATGACGATTCCGCAGATGCGCGCCGCGGGCTTGAAGAAGACCCGGGCTCCCCTCGTCGCGTTTTTGGAGGATCACACCAACGTCGTATCGACCTGGCTTCCGGCCATGCGGCGCGGGCACGAGACTGCCGCGGCGGCCGTCGGAGGATCGGTGACCAACGGGTGTTTCACGGCGGTGGACTGGGCGGCGTTTTTCGTCGAATACAACGAGCACATGACTCCCATGCCGGCCGGAGAGGTGCGGAGCCTGGCGGGCAACAACGTCTCCTACAAGAGATCCGCGATCGATGCGTGCGGGGACCTGTTCTACCGGGGCCTCTGGGAGACCTTTCTTCATGCCGCGCTCGCGGAGAAGGGGATGCGATTCCGCTGCGAATCGGGAGCCGAAGTGATCCACGCCAAGCCTTTTTCCTTCGCCCACTTCTCGGAGCAACGCTGGCATCTCGCGCGGTCCTACGCCGGCATGCGCGTGCGCGAATTCTCGCCGGGACGTCGTCTCCTCTATGCGGCGGCGAGCCCGCTCCTTCTTCCTCTGCTGACCTACCGCGTCGTCCGGCGCGTGGCGGCTCGACCGGGGTTCGGTTACGGCGCGGCTTTGGTCAAGTGCTTTCCTCTCCTTCTGTTCTTTCTCTCCATCTGGACGGTCGCCGAGTTCGTCGGCTACGCGTTTGGCGAAGGGGATTCTTCGTTGAAAGTAGTCTAGCTGTGATCTCTCAAGATGCTGTTCCAACTCGAACCGCCGGGCGACGGGGCCGGCTCCCTCGTCGCCACGCTCGGGCCATGCCGCGAAGAGCCAGAACCGGGCCCTCGCTTGTCGTTCCGTCGCAGTTTTTCCCCGGCGACCGCTTCGCCTTTCCATGCTCCTTCACTCACGGCTCCTCCGGGAGCCGACCCCGTCGCCAGAGTTCAGAGACGACCAGAAGCCGCATCGGGAGGACGGCCGGAGGCCTCGCGCGCGCGCGGAGGCAACCTCCCTCAGATCGACTCCTCCATTTGCCCGAAGCGGCGCACGCGAGGTGGACGGCGGCAGGACCCCGAAGGCCCGACTCGTTGTTTCGGAACAACACGTCGAGAGATGAGCTCTAGATCCATGCGAATCGCGATTGAAGCCGGTTCCTGGACGAACCCCCGAGGCTACGGGAGGTTCTTGCGAAGTCTGCACGGGGCGCTCGTCCGGCGCGGCCGGCACGAGTGGGTGCTGGCGCTCGACGAGGAGACCGCGCGCGCCGCGGGGCTTCCCGACGGGATTGCTCGCCACGTGATCTCGACCGGATACGCTGCCGCACGCGGCGCCGCGATCCATCACCGCCGCTCGTTCGCCGAGATGTGGAGAATGGGCCGGGGAATCTCGCGCGGCCGTTTCGATGCGGTCCTCTTCCCGTCGCCCCATACCTATGTCCCGGCGTTCGGAACGAAGGAGCTTCTGGTCGTCCACGACGTCACGAGCGAGCGATATCCGGATCTCGTTTTCGAGAACGCCGCGGCCGCGCGGCGGTGGCGCTGGAAGATGCGGCTCGCGATTCGGCGTGCGCGGCGGATCCTGACCGTTTCGCATCACTCCGCCGGAGGGCTCTCGGAAACGTACGGCATCGATCCCGCGAAGATCTCGGTCGCGCCGGAGGCGCCCGACCCGATTTTCTTCGAGCCGGCGAAACCGCACGTGCGGCCGACTCCGTACGTGCTCTTCGTCGGCGGGCTCTCCCCGCACAAAAACCTCGGTGTGCTGCTCGAAGCTCTCGTCCGGGTTCCCGGAGTCGATCTCGTTCTCGCGGGACCGTTCCGCAACGACCTCTTTCATGCGGGCGACGTGACGTCGACGATCCAGAGGCTCGGCCTGACCGACCGGGTCGCGACGGTTTCCGACCCGGAGGATGCCGCCCTGCGCGATCTCTACGCCGGAGCGCTCGCTCTCGTTCTTCCGTCCTTCGACGAGGGGTTTGGATTGCCCGCGGTCGAAGCGGCGGCCGCGGGAACGCCCGTGATCCTCTCCGAGACCACCGCGGCGACCGAGTTTCTGGGGGACACGGGCCTGACTTTCGATCCCGAGGAACCAGGAGAGCTCGCTCCGATTCTCGAGTGGGTGCGGGACAAGCCTCAGGAGCGAGCGGATCTGGGCAAGCGAGCAAGGGAGCGTGTCCGCACGCTCGACTGGAACCGGACCGCCGAAGCCGTGGAGCGCGCGGCGGAGGAGGCGGTTCGGGCGTGACCCCGCGATCCTTCGCGATGGTCACAACCTTCTACCCGCCCGAGAGCTTCGGCGGCGACGGCATCTACGTCGAGCGGCTGTCCCGCGCCCTGATCGCCCGAGGCCACCGCGTGTCGGTCATCGCCTCCCACGATGCCTATCGTGCGACCGGCGGCCGGCCCGCGCGCATCCACGACGATCCGGCCGGTCCCAGGGTCACGAGGCTGGCGAGTCCCTGGGGAGTCTTGTCGCCGCTCGCGACTCAGCAGACCGGCCGACCGGTTTTCCAGGCGCGGGCGATCGAAGCGGCGCTCGCCGCGGAGCATTTCGACGTCATCCACTTTCACAACATTTCGCTCGTGGGCGGCCCGGGCGTTCTTTCGCTGGGGAACGCGCCGGTCCGTCTCTATACGATCCACGAACATTGGCTGCTCTGTCCGACGCACGTCTTCTGGAAGAATCGGCGTCAGCTCTGCGACGTCAAGACCTGCTTCACGTGCCAGATCCGGTCGGGGCGGCCGCCGCAGCTCTGGCGCTACGGTTCTCTTCTGTCCGACTCTCTTGCCCGCATCGACCTCTTTCTCGCGCCGAGCCGGTTCACGCTCGAAAAGCACCGCGCGGAAGGGATCAGCCGTCCGATCGCGCACCTGCCCAACTTCGTCCCGTACGCGAACGTTCGCGCTCGAGCCCCCGAGTCTCCGCGGTTCTTCTACGCGGGGCGGCTCGAGGCCTCCAAGGGGCCGGATGCGCTGATCGCCGCCGCTCGGACGATCGACGCCGAGTTTCGTCTGGCCGGCGACGGACCGCTCCTGCCCGAGCTCGAGGCGGCGTCGCGCGGTTTGCCCAACGTGCGTCTGTTGAGTCGGCTCACGCCCGAGGAGGTCGGCCGCGAGATCGACGGCGCGACCGCGGTCGTCGTTCCTTCCCGCTGTTTCGAAACATTCGGGCTGACGGCGGCGG